>DATNJP010000001.1:0-6766 GCA_035603855.1 Luteibacter sp.
CCCGCTCGAAACCAGGTCGCAGATGGCGTCGGCCGTGCCGAGCCTGGGTGCGATCTCTACCGAGCCCGCGAGCATCACGACCTTCGCGTCCACGCCGTTCGCCTTTAGCCAGTCGCCCAGGAGGCCCGGGTAGGACGTGGCGATTCGCTGGCCTTCCAGTTGGGCGGGGCCGTCATAGGCGTCTTCCTGCGGCACGGCGATGGACAGCCGGCAGTGGCCGAAGCCCAGCGAACGCACCTCGTCCAGACCGGCACTGGCGTCCGGGTTGGAGAGTTGGAATTCGCGGAGGACATTGCGACCGACGATGCCGAGGTCGCAGACGCCTTCCGCAATGAGGCCGGGGATGTCGTCGTCGCGGACCAGTAGCAGGTCGACGGGCTCGCCCTCGCCGAAGCAGAACAGCTTGTCGCGGCTCTGGCGGAACTTGAGGCCGCAGCGCGCCAGGAGCTCCTGCGCGGGCTCGGTAAGGCGGCCGGATTTCTGCATGGCTATACGCAGCCGGTCCCGCGGCTTCATGCGGCGCTCCCGGCGTTGCGGCGTGCCGCGGCGGCCATGTAGCCCCCGCTGCCCTGATTGAGGTAACGCGCCACCCGGCCGATCGTGGTGATGCTCACGGCCGTCCGCTCGTGGATTTCCCGGTAGGAACGCCCTTCCAGCAGGTGGGGGACCACCCGCCAGCGGTCGACCATGACCTCGATCTCGGCCGGGGTGCAGAGGTCATGCAGGAACGCCCGCATCTCCTCGACCGTGGAGAGGCCCAGAAGGGCCTCGCAAAGGCTGGTTTCGGCGGAGTCGGCCGGGGTTTCGGGGTCGAGGGAGCGACGCTTCATAGTGTACTAACGCGTTAATACGATAACGCATCGTACCTCTGCAACCTCAGCGTGGCAAGCGCCGACACGTGATTGCGCTTTTCTTCCATATATTTCGCGGAGGGTGCCCGCCACCATGGCGTGAATCCATCGCCGTGAGCCCTAAGCATGTCCAGTACCGTGATCATCGCCGACGATCATCCGGTGGTCGTGGCGGGGGTCGAGACCATTCTCAAGGCGCACCGCTACGACGTCGTCGCCCGCGCCCACGATACCGACACCCTGTTCGACGCCCTCTCCGACCATCCCTGCGACGTCGTCGTCACCGACTACTCCATGCCCGAGGGCAATCAACCGGATGGCATGCCAATGATCCGGCGTATCCGCGCCACGCGGCCGGACATCGGCATCGTCGTGCTGACCATGCTGTCCAATCCGGCCATCCTGCGCAGCCTGCTCGACATGGGCGTGGCGGCTATCTTCGACAAGCGCACCAACCTGCGCGACATCCCGGTGGCCGTACATGCCGCGGATGTCGGTCGCTCCTACCTGAGTCCGGCCATTCGCCGGCTCTTCCACGAGGCGGATTGCGCGAACGGTCATGACGACCTCGCGACGCGGCTCTCGCCGCGCGAAGTGGAAGTCCTGCGTGCCTATGCGCAAGGGCACGGCCTGGCGGACATCGCGGCGCTGATGGGCCGCAGCTTCAAGACCATCAGCCGGCAGAAGCGCTCGGCCATGGCCAAGCTGGGCCTCGTCAACGACGCCCAGCTCTACCAATACCTTGCCGGCGTCCGCGCCGGCATGCTCGACGACTGGTCGCCCGCGGTGGAAGCCGCGGCGACCCTGCGTTTCTTCGGCTCGTAAGCCTCAGCCGCCGGCGACAAGCCGGCCGGAAGCCACCAGGTCGCACACGGCACGCACGTCACCATCCATCGCGCGATCGCGCTGCATGAAGGCCACGTGCTCGCGCAGTGTGGAAAGGGCCTCGCGCACCGCGACGCCGCCATGGAAATCTTCCGCGGCGGCCAGCGCCGCCATCAATGCGCGCACTTCCGTTTCGAAACGCGCGTAATGAGGCGAATCCGAACGCGGCGCACCGGAAATCTTGGCCGCCAATGCCTGCCAGTCGCCACGATGCGCCAGCGTGCGCGCCGCGTTGAGCATGTCTTGGCGGTACTCCAGCGCCTGGGCGGCGGTGTACAACTCCATCGCCAGCACATGGCCGAGGTCTTCGGTCATCTCCAGCACGTGGCGCGCTTCGTTGGCGCCCATGGACACGTGGTCTTCCGCGTTCGCGCTGGTCGGCACGGAGTAAACCGAGGCCGGATGCGCGCGCGTGGCGAGATCGTTGACCAAGGCGGCCGCCGTGTACTGCACGATCATGAAACCGGAATCCGTCGCGTCCTCGTTGCCGATCAGAAAGGCTGGCAGGCCATCGTTATTGGCCGGGTCGACGAGCTTGGCCGTGCGGCGCTCGGAGATCGACGCCAGCACCGGGATGGCCGCCTTCACGTAGCTCATCGCCAGGGCGAGCGGCATGCCGTGGAAGTGGCCGGCGGAGATCACCTGGTCTTCGATGACCTCGGCGTTCTCGGCATCCGGGAACACCAGCGGATTGTCGGTGACGGCATTGAGTTCGATGTCGAACACGCGGCAGGCCTGTTCCCACGCGTCACGAACCGCACCGTGCACCTGTGGTGCGCAACGCAGGCAGTAGGCATCCTGCGGCTGGTGCTTCTTGCCACCCTTGAACGGCAGGAAGCGCGAATAGAACGCCTCCTTGCCATGACGCTGCGTCGCCGGCACCCAGTCCCAGCCAATGTCGAAACGATGCGCCTGGTCGGCGGGATCCGCCCACGCGTCGGACAGCCACGGACGGAAGCGCGGCACCAGGTGGTAGGCAATATCGGCGAGCGTGGAACCTTCGAGCAGGTTCATGACGTTGCGAGCGGTCTCGACCTGCCCCGGATGCGGACGCAGCTGATGCACTTCTTCCGCGTAGGCGCCCGTGCGGCCGGCAAAGGCGTCCAGCGTCATGGCGACGGCGAGGTCGGCGGTGCGGATCAGCATGTCCATCGTGTCGAGCGCGAGCACGCCGGTGGCGAGCATCTGCGTCGTGCCGTTGTTGAGCGCCAGGCCTTCCTTGAAGGAAAGACGCACGGGTTCCAACCCGGCGGCGGCAAGCGCCTTCGCGCCCGGCATGCGCTCGCCCTTGTAGAAGGCTTCACCGCCGCCCAGAAGGACGATGGCCAGATGCGAGAGCGGCGCGAGGTCGCCACTGGCACCCACGGAACCCTTCTCCGGGATGACCGGAATGACATCCCGGTTGAGCAGCTCGGCGAGAGCGCGCAGGGTTTCCACGCGGATACCCGAATGACCGCGCATCAGGGTGTTCACGCGGATTGCCAGCATCGCGCGCACGACGTCTGTCGAGAACGGCTTACCGACGCACACGGCGTGCGTGATGATGAGATTGTGTTGCAGCTCTTCCAGTAGCGTGCCTTCACGCGCTTCCGGATTGCCGCCCGGCAGTTCGTCGCGCACGCGGTGAGAACCGAGCAGCTTGTCGGCATTGCTGCCGAAGCCCGTGGTGACACCGTAGATGGGCTCGCCCCCGCCCACTTTCGCGGCGAGGAAGTCGGCGGCACGCTTCACCTTGACCAGCTGTGCCTCATCGAGACGGATCGAAACGCCCTGGCGAGCGATGGCGGCGACCTGGGCACGCGTGAGACTACGCCCGTCGAGAATGATGCTGCTGGTCATGGGGAATGCCGTGGAATGTCGTGTGGGGATGGAGGATCAAACGCCGATTTCGGCCTGGGCGAGTTCGACGCGCAGGGCCTTGACGAGGTCGGCGCGCGGCACCTCGAACTGGTCTTCGCGGCGCAGATCCTTGACGGTGACGATGCCCTTGGCGATCTCGTCTTCGCCCAGCACCAGCACGAAGCGGATACCGGCGCGATCGGCGTACTTGAATTGCTTGCCGAGCTTGCCGCCTTCGAGCACCACCTCGGTGGCGATACCGGCGTTACGCAGTTCGGCGGCGACGGCGAGATAGGCCGGCAGCTGCGCCGGATCCATCTGCGTGACGAGCACATCGACCGTGCTCTGCGCCGTCGAGATCAAGCCTGCGTCGCGAAGCTGCCAATACAGGCGCGTCAGGCCGATGGAAATGCCCACCCCCGGGAGGTGCGACTTGGTGTACTGGCCGGCAAGGTTCTCGTAACGCCCGCCCGAGCAGATCGAACCGATGCCCGGATGATCGTTGAGCGTGGTCTCGTAAACCGTGCCCGTGTAGTAGTCGAGGCCGCGCGCGATGGACAGGTTCAGGGCGAAGTGGGTTTCCGGCACGCCGAAGTCACGGATCAGCGCGAGCACTTCCTTCAGTTCCGCCCTGCCCTGTTCGAACGTTTCCGAACCGTTGCCCAGTGCGTCGAGCTTCGCGAACGCATCGTCCACCGACGTGGAGCGCACCTGCACGAAGGCGAGGATTTTGGTAGCCACTTCGGCGGACAGACCGAAGGCCTCGCCGGTGAGCGTGTCGCGAACGTAGTCGGCACCGCGCTTGTCGAGTTTGTCCACTTCGCGCAGCACGAGCATCTGCTGCTCCGCGTCGGCGATGCCGAGGTTCTCGAAGTAGCCGCGCATCAGCTTGCGGTTGTTGAGCTGGATAGTGAACGCGCCGATGTTCAGTTCGCGGAACACGCTGTAGATCACCGCCGGAATCTCGGCGTCGTAACGCACCGACAAAGAATCCTTGCCGATCACGTCGATGTCGCACTGGTAGAACTCGCGGAAGCGACCGCGCTGCGCACGCTCGCCGCGGTACACGCGCTGCATCTGGTAGCGGCGGAACGGGAAGCTCAGGTCGTGCTCGTGCTCGGCCACGTAGCGAGCCAGTGGCACCGTGAGGTCGAAACGCAGGGCCAGCTCCGGCACACCACCCTTCTCCGCGGCCGCGCCGAGGGCGCCGGTCGACTGGACGAAGTACACCTGGCGCTCAGTCTCGCCTCCGGTCTTGGTCAGCAGTACATCGCTGTGCTCGATCACCGGCGTTTCGATCGGCAGGAAGCCGAAGCGCTCGTAGTTTCGGCGGATCGTATCCAGCATGCGCTGGAAGGCGATCTGGTCGAGCGGCAGGAGCTCGAGGACACCGGGCATGGTGCGGGCCGGGGTGAGTGCCATGCAATTCCTCTTAGGACAGGCTAGTCGGACGCCGCCATGCGGCAGCCGCATAGATTAGCAGATGGCCGCTGGTGCCCCGGGCCGCGAAATGTAAAAAAGATGCGACGACCTGTTGCCAAGGGGGCGGCCCATGGCTAATATACGCGGCTCCCGTCGGGGTGTAGCTCAGCCTGGTAGAGCGCTACGTTCGGGACGTAGAAGTCGCAGGTTCGAATCCTGTCTCCCCGACCAATATTCAAGTAGTTACCTCGCTTGACGATGAAAGGCCCGCCCTCGAAAGCGGGCCTTTTTCGTTCCATACGGCCTAAAATTTGCCGGGAGTATCTGGGATACGGATACGGCATGCCGGCGTCTTCGGTCGAGATTTGGACCGATTCGCTAACCTCATCGCCTAGAACCTCTTCGACATCGCGGAACTCGCCCAGAGGCAACCGCGCGTACCGTCTTCCGAGAGGGTGTCTTGTCTCCCGCGACTCCGTCGTACCGCCGACCGGAGGGGGGAGGGTCTGATCGCTGATAAAGTGGCTGCCCGATGAAGCACGAAAGCGATCAGGCGATGTGCATGATCTTAAAGAAGTTGCGATTTCTCAGCTAAGCATGCGGACGCTTAGAACGAGACTCGCAAGTCGTCGCAAACGGCGACGACGAAGAAACTGCCAAAAAAAAGCGCGGGCCACGTAGCCCGCGCCTTCTCATACTCACAGCCTAACTATCGCTATGAGCTTCAGCTTTCCTGCTGCGTGACAACCTCACGCTTTCCTGCAGGAGCCAGCGGGTCCGACTTTCGCAAAGAGAGCTTCCCAAGGGCGTCTTGCAATGCGTCGCGCGACGAAGGTGGCAGGCACCTCGGGTTATTACACGACCAACACGTGCTTGAATTGCCGCCAGCAGCCATGCAAACGTTGTAGTGGGACAGGCAGCTGTCACAGGTTTCAATGGCACGGACGGGTGTCGATGTTGCGAAGGCGGCAATCATGAGTCCGCAGGCCATTGCAGGTGTCAGAAACTTCATTTTCAAAATCCTTCTCGTAAGGGAATGAGTTACTAGCCGCACTCGCCGACGCTTCCTGGGCATCCACCCCTGGCCCCTTATGCCCCTCGGCCCGACTCCACGGCCAACCGAAGGTAGCGCCTTCGCCCTCGCTCGTCCATTACCCTGCTACAGCGCCTGCTGTGAGTGCTCGATTTCGCCACCGGAAGATCGCTGCACCGCAGCGATTCCCAGAAACGGAAGCGCACCTGCCCATGACCGCGCAGATACTCGTCAAAATCTGGCGGGTGTCGCGGAATGGGATGCTTCTGGTATGAAAAGGTGCGTGATTACCGCGCGCAGAAACGCAAAACGCCCCACGAGGGGGCGTCTTGCGTAACTGGCGGAGAGTGAGGGATTCGAACCCTCGATAAGGCTTTTGACCCTATACTCCCTTAGCAGGGGAGCCCCTTCGGCCACTCGGGCAACTCTCCGTGAACGTTCGTTGAGGAACGTGCCTTAACGAGCGAGCAAGGATACTTGTCCTTGCTTCAGCCGTAAAGAGCCTTTACTGGTCTTGGTCGTCCCCGCTATGGCCGGCATGGCCGCTGGGATCGCCCTCATTCTTGATGCGCTGGTAAATCTCTTCGCGGTGAACCGCGACGTTTTTCGGTGCGTTGATACCGATGCGCACCTGGTTACCCTTCACACCCAGAACAGTGACGGTCACCTCGTCGCCGATCATTAGGGTTTCACCGACCCGGCGGGTCAGAATCAGCATGATTGATACTCTATAAAA
>DATNJP010000002.1:0-5321 GCA_035603855.1 Luteibacter sp.
GGATAACTTCGAGGGTCGAAACCATCCTCCGTCCATCCACCTATTATCCACAGGTTCTCAGCCCGTCAATATGCGGATGAGCTGTTCCCAGTCCTGCCGCATACGAACGTCTTTCTCACAGAAACCACGAATGGTGCGGCAGGCATGGAGCACCGTCGTATGGTCGCGACCGCCAAAGGCTTCCCCGATCTCCGGGAGGCTGTGGTCGGTGAGTTCCTTGGACAGTGCCATGGCCACCTGCCGGGGGCGCGCCAGGGAGCGCACACGGCGTTTGGAGAGCAGGTCGGACAGCCGTACCTGGTAATAGTCGGCCACCATCTTCTGGATGTTGGGGACCGTGACGGCCTGCGCATGCGTGTTCAGCAGGTCGCGCAGGGTCTCCTCCGCAAAGTCGGTGGTAATCGGCTTGCGGTAGAAGTTTGCGCGAGCTGCCAGCGTGTTGAGCGCGCCCTCGAGGTCGCGCACGTTGGAGCGGATGCGCTTGGCCAGCAGCATCGCCACGTCCTCGGACACTTCCATGTCCTTCTCCGCCGCCTTCGACAGCAGGATGGCCGCGCGCGTTTCGAAGTCCGGCGGCTCGATCGCCACCGACAAACCCCAACCCAGGCGCGACTTCAGCCGCGGCTCGAGCTTGTCCAGTTCCTTCGGATAGCGATCGCAGGTGAGGATGATCTGCTGCTTCGCTTCGAACAGCGCATTGAACGTGTGGAAGAACTCTTCCTGCGTCGTGTCCTTGCCGGCGAAGAACTGGATGTCATCGATCAGCAGCGCGTCGACCGAACGGAAGCGGCGCTTGAAGTCGTCCATGTTCTTCTGCTGCAGCGCTTTCACCATGCCGCTGACGAACTGCTCGGAACGCAGGTAAAGCACCTTCGCGCCCGGGTTGTTCTGCATGAGCATGTTGCCGGCGGCATGCATGAGATGGGTCTTGCCCAGGCCCGTACCACCATAGAGAAGCAGCGGGTTGTACGCGCGGCCGGGATTCATCGCGACCTGCATCGCCGCGGCCTTGCCGAGCTGGTTCGACTTGCCCTCGACGAAGGTTTCGAACGTGTAGTGTGGATCCAGGTTGTGCACGTGCGGCGGTTCGGGCGCCGCTTCCGGCGTCCGCGCATGCGACGACGGCGCCGGCGAAGGCGTCGCGCTGCTCGTGCGGACATTCACCGGGCGGCCGCCGGACGAGCCGACTTCGAGGCGCACGGGCACGGTACGGCCGATCAGGTGCTCGGCGATCGTCTGGATCTTTCCAAGGTATTGCTCGCGGACGGTGTCCAGCGAGTACGGATTCGGGGCGTATAGAAACAGCCCAGTGGCGTCCTCCCGGGCCTGCAACGGCATCAGCCAGGTATGGACGTCCTCGGCGCTCAATTCGCCTTCAAGACGCTCAAGACAGCGCCTCCAGAGATCACTCATCAGGTATTCTTGCCACAGAAGGGGCGCATGCGCGCGGGGTGGACGACGAAGTCTACCAGCGTTCCGCCCCCTCCTCGGCGTCCGCCTTGCCGGAGCGCCGCTGATCTTGTGCGGCCAAGCGGTTGACAGTCCTACGGATTGTCGGCCATACTTTTCGGCCATATTCAATCTTCATCCGGATGTAAGCGCCATGAAGCGTACTTTCCAGCCCAGCAAGCTCAAGCGCGCCCGTACGCACGGCTTCCGCGCCCGTATGGCCACGGCCGATGGCCGCAAGATCCTGAACGCGCGTCGCGCGAAGGGTCGCAAGCGCCTGATCCCGTAAGCGGCTCGCCTGTCGTGCGTGCCGCAGCCTTGCCGCGCGATGCGCGGCTACGCCGCGCCGCCGACTTCGCCGTCCTGCGTACAGTCAGCGGTCGCCTCGGCGGCCGCTGTTTTCTTTTGCGCTTCGGAAACAACGACGTCGGCACCGCCCGGCTCGGCCTGGCCATCTCCAAGCGCTGCTCCAAGCGCGCGGTCGACCGAAACCGGATCAAGCGCCTGGCGCGTGAGGCTTTTCGCCGCGCCCGCCCTGTCCTGCCGCACGTCGATATCCTGGTGATGGCCCGCGACAGCGCGGTCAAAGAGACCGGCGCCACGCTCCTGGCCGAACTCGATGCCCTGCTTCGCCGCATCCGGCCGTTGAAGCGCGAGGGTGCCGACGGCACAATCGCGCGTTGACCTTACCGTCCCTCCCGCCTTTCCCGGCCTCGCGGCCGTGGCGCCATTCGGATCTGGCTCTGCAATGAATCAAACGCGCACGCTCCTCTTCTTCGCGCTCATGTTCGTGGCGTACCTGTTGTGGACGGAGTGGGAGAAAGACTACGGTCCCCAGCCGGTCGCTCCGACGCCCGCGGCCCAGACCGTCGCCGGAAAGCCGAACACGGATAGCAGCATCCCGGGCGCCACCTCGCCAGCCAGCGTGCCGGGTGAAACCGCCGCGCCTGCCGACGGCAAGGGCGAGCTGGTCACGCTCTCCAATGACGTGCTCCGCCTGACCATCGATACGCGTGGTGGCAGCATCGTCCGCTCGGAACTGCTGGCCTACCCGAACGACCCGGTCACCAAGAAGAATCCGAATCCGCCGCCGGCACGGCTGCTCGACGACGAGCCCGCGCACTTCTTCGCGGCGCAGGATGGCCTCGTCAGCAACACGGGTGCGGCGCCGGACCATCGCGCGCTGTTCCACGCCGACAAGACCCAGGCCGCCATCGCCGAGGGCGAGAAGTCGGTCAGCCTCGACCTCACCTGGACCGATGCCTCGGGCCTGAAGGTCATCAAGCGCTACACGCTCAACCGCACCAACTATGTCGTCGACCTCGACCAGCGCGTCGAAAACGGCACCAGCGCGGTCTGGACCGGTAACGCCTACCACCAGCTGCAGCGTGTTCCGGCCGAGAAGGCCAACTGGTTCAAGACCTACACGGATCCGGCCCAGCACAGCTTCTTCGGTGCCGCCTGGTACAGCCCCGACACAAAGTTCGAATCGCTGCCGTTCCTCGACTTCACCAAGAAGCCGCTCAACCGCCAGATCACCGGTGGCTGGGTCGGCATGCTGCAGCATTACTTCTTTGTCGCCTGGATTCCGCCGGCCGACCAGAACGTGACCTACAGCAGCACGATCGTCGATCCGAACTCGGCGACGCCGCGCTACCTCGTCCGCGCCTTCGGCCCGGCGATCCAGGTCGCACCGGGTCAGGCCGCCGACAGCGTCGCTCGCCTCTACGTGGGTCCGAAGCTGCAGGGCACGCTCGACGCCATCGCGCCGGGACTGGAACTGACCAGCAACTACGGCTGGTTCACCATCATCGCGCAGCCGCTGCACTGGCTGCTGTCCCAGCTGCACGCGATCAGCGGTAACTGGGGCGTGGCGATCATCCTGCTCGTGCTGCTGATCAAGGCCGCGCTGTTCAAGCTCACCGACGCGCAGTTCCGCTCGGGTGCGCGCATGCGCAAGCTGCAGCCGCGCGTCGCCGCGCTCAAGGAGCGTTACGGCGACGATCGCATGAAGATGCAGCAGGCGATGATGGAGCTGTACAAGAAGGAGAAGGTGAATCCGATGGCGGGCTGCCTGCCCATCCTGATCACCTTCCCCATCTTCATCGGCCTGCTCCGCGTCCTCTCGGAGTCGATCGAGTTGCGCCAGGCGCCGTTCATCGGCTGGATCCACGACCTTTCGGCACCCGATCCGTTCTACGTGCTGCCGGTGCTCTACTTCCTGGTCACGCTGCTCACCCAGCGCATGATGCCGACCGCGGGCATGGATCCGACCCAGGCCAAGATGATGAAGGTGATGCCGCTGATCTTCGGCGTCTTCTTCGCCTTCTTCCCGTCGGGTCTGGTGCTGTACTGGACGATCAACGGTGCGACCAGCCTGCTCCAGCAGTGGTGGATCAACCGCAGTGTCGACCGGGCCGACATCAAGGCCAAGACGGCATAACCAACGAGCGGCGCGTCGAAAGACGCGCCGCTTCGCTATCGAAGGTACGCAATGAATCACGGCGACGACACCATCGCGGCCATCGCCACCGGCGCCGGCGCGGCCGGTGTCGGCGCCGTTCGCGTTTCGGGTCCGTTGGCACCCGTCATCGCCGCTACCCTTCTCGGCCGCGAACCCAAACCGCGTCACGCGCACTTCGCCGCGTTCCGTGATGCGAAGGGTGACCTGATCGATCGCGGCATCCTGCTCTATTTCCCTGGTCCGGCTTCCTACACGGGCGAGCACGTCCTGGAACTGCAAGGCCACGGCAGCGCGGTGCTGCTCGATGCCCTGCTTCGTCGCACGATCACCCTGGGTGCGCGGCTTGCCCGACCGGGTGAATTCACCGAACGCGCCTTCCTCAACGGCAAGCTCGATCTCGCGCAGGCGGAAGCGGTGGCCGATGTCGTCGCCGCGACATCGGAGGCCGGTGCGCGTGCGGCGTTGCGTTCGATGGAAGGTGTGTTCTCCGCCCGCGTGGACGAACTGCTCGCCGAACTTATCGCCCTGCGCGTGCACATCGAAGCAGCGATCGATTTTCCGGAAGAGGAAATCGACTTCCTTGCCGATCCGGTCATCGGTGAGAACCTGGCGACGCTGCGCGCGAACCTCGATGCGCTGCTCATCGAAACGCGTCGCGGTGTTCGGCTCAACGATGGCATCGCCGTGGCGATCGTCGGCCGTCCGAACGCGGGCAAGTCGAGCCTGCTGAATGCGCTGGCGGGACAGGAGCGCGCCATCGTCACCGACATCCCCGGTACGACGCGCGATGTGTTGCGTGAGTCGGTAAGCATCGATGGCGCGACTTTGGAACTTGCCGACACGGCGGGTTTGCGCGAATCCGACGACATCGTGGAACGCGAAGGTATTCGCCGTGCACGTGCGCAACTGGAACGCTGCGATGTCGCTCTGCTGGTGACCGACGACAAGCACGCCGATGACGATCTCGCCTTCTTCGAAGGCACGCCTCCGCACGCGACGCGCATCGTCATCGTCAACAAGATCGATCTTTCAAACGTGCCGCCACATGGGGAACGGCATGATGGCCACGTCACCTTGTGGCTATCGGCGCGGACGGGTGAAGGCCTCGATGCATTGCGTGCCACGCTCCGCGAACTTGCCACGGCGGGCGCAGGCGAAGGCGCGTTCAGTGCGCGTCGCCGGCACGTGGTAGCGCTGGAAGCCGTACGCGAACACCTGGATCGCACGGCAAGCGCGTTGCACGACAGCCATGCTGGCGAACTAGCCGCTGAAGAGCTCCGCAATGCACAGCAGGCGCTGGGCGAAATTACCGGCACCTATTCGTCGGACGATCTGCTCGGCGCGATCTTCAGTTCGTTCTGTATCGGGAAGTGATGTCGCGCGGATCGCCGACAGCGTCCGCGACGTC
>DATNJP010000003.1:0-12944 GCA_035603855.1 Luteibacter sp.
GTATGTGCTGACTGCTTCGGGTCAGCGCGTCCTGGCGGCGGCAAGCGACATGGAGACCGCTGCGGCCACATTAGGACGACAAGGCGGCGACCATGTACCCGCCGGGCTGGTTCGCGTGAATGCCACGCCGGGACTGGCGCAAGGTTTCCTGATCGCGCGGCTGGCCTCGTTCGCTGCTAAGCATGCCGCCCTCGACATCGAGGTCGCCTCGGATATTCGCAACGTGAGCCTTGAACGACGCGAAGCCGATATCGCCATTCGCTTCGGCCGCCCCCAGGACGGCGATGTGATCGCAAAGCGGCTCGCCAGGGTCGACTTCGGCTTTTATGCGACCTCCGCATGGTGCCGGCGGGCCGGCAAAGGTAGCGACCCGGTCTTCGTCGGTTTCGAGGAAGGCGGTGCCCACTTGCCGGAAGCGACGTGGCTGGCGCGTCACTTCCCGAGATCGCGCATCGCTTTTCGCGCGACGAACCAGTTCGCCCAGGCCACCGCCGTCCGCGAGGGAGCCGGTATCGCCCTGCTCCCGCATTTCATCGGCCGCGGCGACGCGCGCCTGCAGCTATGCGACCTCGGACCATTACCGCCGGCACGCGAGTTCTGGATGCTCACGCGCAGGCAGGACAGCAAGACGCTACCCATCAGGACCGTCACGGACTATCTCGTGCAGGTGTTCAGCGATGAGAGTGCGTTGTTCGAGAGAACAGGCGATTGATCCGGGACAGCGCGTAGCCCGGATCAATCACCTGCGTTGTTCCCAGCGAACACAGGGTGTCGAATCGTTACTCGAGATCGCCGAGCAACGCGTCCATCTTCGGTGCCGCGAGCCAGCCGGCGATATCTTCGCCGATGGCTTCCACGGAGCGGCCGAGTACCGAGCAGTTACCCTTGAAGCCACCGAAAGCCCCGCCCATCGAATTGCGGCGAGCCTTGAAGCTGGCGACGACCTTGCCGTCCTGGTAAAGCTTGCCCTTCACGGAAACGGACTTGTGGTGACCCATGAAGGCATTACCGTCGGCTACCGCCTCGTAGATCTGCAGATCGAGCACGCGTCCTGCATGGTTCGTCTCCACCTGCGGGACCATCTCGAAGGTCAGCCCCTTTTCCTTGCCGAACTGGGCGACGAAATCGGGCAGCTGCTCTTCAAGCTTGCATTCCTTCTTCACGGCGCCGGGAATATCCGCGTCTTCATTGAAGGCCGTCGGACGCTGCATCATCACCGCATCGGCCGCGAACGCCGTCGGCGCCACGGTGGCCAGCATCGTGGCCATCAGTATCCACTTCCCCACATTCTCCTCCTTAGAAATCCATGCCGATCCGTACCGGCCGGGGGATTATGCCGTGTGATCAGCCGAGCTTGCGAGGTTTGACGGGAACCGGCAGGTACGCCACCGCGCGGCCGTCCTTTTCGACGATCGAGGTCACGTTGATGACGCAACCGGGGCCTTTCGGATCGAAGCGGGCGGACACTTCATAGTCCATGCCGGCCACGGCGTGGAACTGCCCATCCAGCGGGCCACATTTTTCCCGGCGTCCCGGCGTGAACTTGTCGCCAGGAATGATCGCGTCATAGTTGAAATACACACGTACATCCTGGTCGCCGATGACGTAGTACTCGTCGGCCGAGCGGGTAGATTCATTCCGGTCGGGAATGCCCAGCTTCTGGCGCGCGCCAGGATAAAGAAAGCTGTGCGCGACGAATCCACCGTGCTTCTCACCCGGCTGCTGGTCGGGAGTCACGATGAGATCACCGCCTCCACCGATCACACGCACGCGTGCGCGCGCCCCTTCGGTGGGCTCGGCGGCCTTCGGTGTAAAAACGGTGCAAGCGGATAACGCGACAAGCGAAACGACAGCGTAAAAAATGCGGCCTTTCATACACTTCCTCAGAAGAAAACGCATCGATAAGCGCGGCGATCTTACTCCGCCTATGCCGCTAAACAAGAGGCCCGCGCAGTGCGCGGGCCTCTTGTTTAGCGAGACGTTGCCGCGCGCAGCGCGCGCTCCCGGTGAAGGCTTCAGCGATTGAGCTTGCTGTGCTTCACGCCGTAGGTGAAGTACACGATCAGGCCGATCGCCATCCAGATCGCGAAGCGTTCGAAGGTGATCCAGGGCAGGCCCCAGATCAGCGCGAGCGAGAACAGGATGCCGAGAGGCGCGACGACCCACACGGCGGGCGTGCGGAACTTGCGTTCGAGATCGGGCTTGCGCACGCGCAGCACGAGGACCGAAGCGCAGATGAGGATGAAGGCGCTGAGCGTACCGATGTTTACCAGCTCGGCGACTTCGCCGATCGGCAACAGGCCGGCGACGATGGCAGTGAAGATGCCGAGGATCATGGTCGGGCGTGCGGGCGTGCCAAAGCGCGGGTGCACGCGCGCGAACCAGGCAGGCAACAGACCGTCGCGCGACAGCGCGAACCAGATGCGCGCCGCACCCAGCATGAAGGCGAACAGCACGCTGATCACGCCGATGACGGCGGCGACCGCGATCACGTTGCTCAACCACGGCAGCCCGATGGCGTTGAATGCATCGGACACCGATGCCTCGCCGCTCAGCGTGGCGTAGGGGACGATGCCGGTCAGCACGAGCGAGACGGCGATATACAGCACCATCGCCACGGCCAGCGAAAGCAACACGGCGCGGGGAAGATCACGCTGCGGATCCTTCGCCTCCTCGGCCGCGGTGGTGAGCGTGTCGTAACCGAACACGGCGAAGAAGACGACGCTCGCGCCGGTCAACACGCCGTGCCAGCCGAAGTGGCCAACGCCCTTGTCGTCGAAGATGCGCTCCGGAATGAACGGGTGCCAGTTCGCGGTATTGATGAAGAACGCGCCGACGCCGATCACCAGCGCCACGCCGAGCACCTTGATGCCGACGATGAGCGTGTTGAGGCGGGCACCCCATTCGGTGCGCACCGAAAGCAGGACGGCCACGAGCAGCGAAATGCCGGCGGCGATGATGTTGAAGCGATGCGCATCCGTCGGTGCCGCGACCGGCTGGGCGAACGTGACGCCGAGCGAACCGAGCGCATGCTGCCAGTAGTACTTCATGGTGTCGGCGCTCATGCTCTTCTGCGCCCATTCGGGCAGATGCACGCCCGCGGTCGCGAGTAGCACCTGCACGTAGCCCGACCAGCCGATCGCCACGACGGCGACCACCAGTGCGTATTCCAGCAAGAGATCCCAGCCGATGATCCAGGCGGCCCCTTCGCCGAGCACCGCATACCCATACGTATAGGCACTGCCGGTGACGGGAATCAGTCCCGCGAATTCCGCGTAGCAAAGAGCGGCGCAGGCACTGCCGAAGCCCGCGATGATGAAGCTGAGCGCCACGGCCGGACCGGCGTTCAGCGCGGCCTGCTGGCCTGCGAGCACGAAGATGCCTACGCCGATGATGCCGCCGATACCGATAGCCGTGAGCTGCCAGAGACCCAGCACGCGCCGGAAGTCCTTCCGCTGACCCACCTCGGCCTGCAACTGCTCGACGGACTTGTGGCGGAGGAACTTCGCTAACGACATCGGTGGGATCCCTGGGGCTGGCTGACCGGGGATCATAGCGGGGGCGGCCCCCGGTGTCGTTGGCCGCCCGCCGTCAGGCTTCGTAGGCTGACCCCGGGGGGAGCCGCGTCAGCGACCGTCCACGGCCTTGCGGCCGAGGGCCGGGTCATCGGTGAAGAAGGCATCGATGCCGGTGGCCAGGTAGGCACGGATCTCCGCCACGGAGCCGGCCTCGTTCCGCGCCGCGTCACCCGCGCCATTGCGGAAATCCGCAGCGAGGAAGTGGTTCTCGGGGCGGAACGTATACGGGTGGACCTCGAGACCCACCGCATGGGCGTCGTGCACCAACGTCGCGACCGGCGCCAGCCGGCCGTCCCGGGTAAGCGGAATGATGCTGCGCGTGGACGGGCCGATGGCGTCCGCATACGCCGCGATGGCCTTCAGACCGGCAGGCGTCATCATCTGGGCGTAGGTGATGGAGCGATCGTCACCCGGATGCTCACCGGGATCGTCCATCAACTGCAGCAGGCGGATGTTCGGATGATCCTTGCCGAGCTTCCCACGCAGGTACTTCAGGTTGCCGACCTCGAACGACTGGATCTCGACCGGCGCCGTGCGCGTATAGGCATGCGCGGACAGGGTCGCCAGCACCTTGTCTTCCATGGGCAGGCCCACGCCATGGAAATAGGTGGAATGCTTGATCTCGGGAATGATGCCGATGACGCGGTGACGCGCCGATGCCTCCGCGGCCACGAACTCGATCATCTCGTCGAAGGTGGGCACGCTGAACTGGCCGTCGAAGGCCGCGTTGGCCTTGCGGATATCCGGAAGACGCTCGCGGGCACGCAGTGTCTTCAACTCGGCGAGGGTGAAGTCCTCGGTGAACCAGCCGGTGATCGAGACACCGTCGACCGTCTTTGTGGTGCGCCGGTTGGCGAATTCGGGATGCGTGGCCACGTCGGTGGTCCCGCCGATCTCGTTCTCGTGACGGATCACCAGCACGCCGTCCTTGGTGGAGACGAGGTCGGGCTCGACGAAGTCGGCACCATCCTGGATCGCCACCGCGTAGGAGGCCAGCGTGTGCTCGGGCCGTAGCGCGCTCGCGCCACGGTGGCCGATGACGAGGACCTTCGCGGCGATCGGCGTGGCCGGGGCGGCAGGCGTGGACATCGGGAACGCTCCAAGGGCCAGGAACACAGCGCACGAGGATAGAGCAAACGCCTTCATCAGAAATCCGCCGTCAGGGTGAGGAAACTCTGCCGCGGGGCGCTGGCGTGGAAGGCCAGGGCTCGGCCCTGGGGATCCGTCGCCGCGAACGCGGTGAGGTTCGTAGCGTAGCGGTGGTCCGTGACATTCGTGATGTTGAGCGCCAGCGTCAGGGCCTTCAGGCTCGCGACCGGACCGAAATCGTAACTGGCGCCGACATCGAACGAGGTGGCGCCCGCCACGCTCTGGTCGTTCGTATAGGTGTAGTAGCGCTTGCCGGTGTACTTGCCGCGCAGGCTGGCCGACCACGGCCCGGCGTTCCAGCTGACCTCGCTGGCGAACATGCGCTTGGGCGTGTCGACGGTGGTCTTGTCCTTCACCGGGACGACCTGCCCGTTCGCGACGTAGTTGTCATCATAGGTGGAATCGTTGAACGACGCCGAGTTGTACCACTGGAAACCCTGCACCGGCTTCCAGATGAAGGTGAACTCCGCACCACGGCTGCTGACCGAACCCACGTTGACGAAGGCCGTGTTGCACTCCGGACGCGTGCCGACCTCGATGCTCGGGCACGGATTGAGCGAGAGCAGGCGGTTGTCGAACTTCACGTCGTAAAGCGCCACGGACGCCTCGTACACCTCGCCGACGCTGCGGAAGCCGCCGTCGATCGACCGCGACTCTTCGGGCTTCAGGTTGGACTTCGTGCCATCGAACGCGGCCTGCGACACCGACAACGGACCGCCGGCGCCGCCACCCTGGAAGGCGGCGATGTTCTTCGCGTACGACAGGAACAGCTCCTGCCCGGGTGCCAGCTGGAAGGCGATGCCCGCCTGCGGCAGCAACGACTTGCCCGCCTTCAGCGTGCCGTTGGCATAGGGACTTTCCATGCCGGGAAGCTCGCGCGCCGTCATCGTGGTATGCGGGCTCTTCACGCCGACGTCGATGCTGAGGCGATCGTCCATCGCCTTGAAGCTGTCCTGGATATAGGCCTGCTTCGTCGTGATGGTGTAGTCCTGCGCGAACAGGAGGCGATCCGGATCGGAAAGATACCGGTCGTCGCTCACCGGGCCATCGATGTAATAGAAGTTGCGTTCGACGTGGTGGTTATTCTTCTCGTACCAGACGCCGCCTTCCACGTGATGGCCACCCAGGTCCCACGATAGCGAGGCGATCGCACCGTTGCGGTTGATCGTGTAGTTGGTGCTACGGATCGAGATGGGCAGTTCGTCCGGGGTGCCCGGATTGGACTTCTGCCCCGGCGACCACCAATGACCCTGCCCCGCGTCCTCGTGGTGATACACCTGCGTGTGCAACGTGGCTCCGTCCGCCACGGTGAAATCACCCGCGATGTAATAGAGATCGTCGCGGCGCAGCGCGCGGCTCTGGTAGTAAGCGTCGTCGATGTTGTCCACGCCACCGGAGAACGCGCAGCGCGGATCGCTCACGCCGCCCTTGGTGTAGGCGGGCGCGCAATACGCCGCGGCCAGGGCGCGATTCCAGTCCGGCGCATAGAGGTTCCAGTCCCACCCGAGCCCGCGCTTCATGCCGCTCTTGGACAGGTAGGCATAGTCGGCCTGGCTGGTACGCGAGGTATCGGCGAAGCCCGAGATGCGGTCGCCCTCGCCGAACTCATACACGGCCTTGCCGTTGAACTGCTTTGTGTTCGTCGGCGAATCGGGACGTGTCCACATGTCCGCATCCGCGTGCGCGCCGGACAGGTACATCGAAAAGCCCTTGTAATCGCCCGTATCGATGCGGGCGAAGGTCCGCCGGTTGTGGTCGCTGCCGAAGGTCTGCGCCACCTTGCCGCCAAAGGTCCGGGCCGGATCGGAGGAAAAGTACTGGATGGCGCCACCGAGGTTGCTGGTCGAGGCGGTGCCCAGCGCGGCGATACCCTCGGACAGCTCGACGGTGGCCATGTTCTCCGCCAGCAGGGCGCGCGAGATGTTCAGGCCGTTGTAGTTGCCATAGGCGTTGTCGCCCAGCGGTAGCCCGTCCAGGGTGTAGCCCAGGCGCGTGGTGTTGAAGCCGCGCAACGTGATCGATTGCGACTCTTCGTTGGCCCCGAAGGCGTCGTTGGACTGCACGGAGACACCAGGCAGCCGGTTGAGGATCTTCTGCGGACTCGTCCCCGGCGGGAGGACCTTCTGGTCGGCCGGCACGATGCGCTGCACCTGGCGGGTCTCGCCCTGACCGATCACCGAGACCGCTTCGAGATCCTGGGTTTTCGGCGGCGGTGCGTCTTCGGCATGGGCCTGAAAGGCGAACGCGGAAACGACGGCAAGGAACAGCGCGCGGCGGGGATACGTCATCGGTAAGGCAACTTCGGCGGGAGAAGCCCCTGACGGTGACCGCCGCGTATTTACTTTTTCTTACGAAGGACGGGAGATGTTGCGAAGCGGTGACGGGTGTCGCATTTTCCCGATTGTCACAGTCCGATGCCTCCCGTCCCTGAACTGCAACATCGCCGCCTCACTATCTGCTGCCCTTCGCTCACGGACCCGCCCATGCGCCAACTCGCCCGTCTGGCCGCCCTGTTCCTCACGGCCTTCGCCGTCGAGGCGCACGCCCATCGCGTCATCGTCTTCGTCTGGGACGGCATGCGGCCCGATGCGATCAGCGAGGACGACACGCCCAACCTCGCGGCGCTGGCGAAGCAAGGCACCTTCTTCGCGGACAACCACGCGACGTATCCCACCTTCACCATGGTCAACGCGTCGAGCTTCGCGACGGGCTCCTTTCCGGGGACCATCGGCTTCTTCGGCAACCGTTTCTGGGCGCCAGGGGCGAAGGGCTTCGATGCCAAGGGCGCGCCCAGCGACTTCAACGCGCCGATCTACACCGAGGACTATGCCGTCCTCCGCGCACTGGACGACCACTGGAACCACGACCTGTTGCAGGCGCCCACCTTGCTGGAGCGCGCCCGCAAGGCCGGCCTGAAGACGGCCGTCATCGGCAAGTCCGGCCCGGCCTTCCTGCAGGACATCCACGAGGGCGGCACGATCCTCGACGAGAACGTGGCACTCCCCTTGTCGTTCGCGAAGAAGCTCGCGAAGGCGGGCTTCCCGTTGCCCACGAACACCGTGCACGCGTACGACGCCGACCACTTCCAGCTCGAGCCGGACAACGGCACGCCCACAGCGCAGCTACCGCTGGTGACGTTGAAGGACGGCAACACGTCCGACGCCTCGGATGCCGCCGGTGCGCCGCCCACGGCGCCCAACGCCTACCTGATGCGGGCTTTCCTCGACTACGTGCTGCCGGTGGAAAAGCCGGACGTCAGCTTCGTGTGGCTGCGCAACCCGGATTCCACGGAACATTCCTACGGCGTCGGCTCACCGAACTTCCACCTGGCGTTGCGCGCGCAGGATGAATTGCTGGGCAAGCTCCAGGCGAAGTTGAAGGAGCTGGGCATGGATGGCGATACCGACCTCGTCATCGTGTCCGACCATGCGCACAGCAATGTCTCCGGCCCCACCGACCTGTTCCCGCTGCGCGCCATCAATGACGGGCGCGTGGGCCGCATCGATCCCGAATGGGGTTATTCGGCTTCAGGGGCGATCCGCCTCGCCGACGAAATGACCCATGCGGGCTTCACGGCCTTCGACGGCTTCGGCTGCATCTACGCCCCCGTGATGTCGGGCGTGAAGGCCGACGGCAGCCAGCGCCTTCCCACCCGTTACGACGATGACGGCAAGCTCTGCGGCAAGCCGGGTCCGTATACGACACCGTCGTACAAGGTGCCGAACGAACTGCCGAAGAACGCCTTCGTCATTGCGCCGAACGGCGGCAGCGAATACCTCTACATGCCCGCGCACGACCGCGAGGCGATCGTGAAGGCCGTGCGTTTCCTGCAAAGCCGCGAAGCGTTCGGTGCGATCTTCGTCGATGCGCGCTACGGCAAGATTCCCGGCACCCTGCCCCTGGCCACGGTGCACCTCGCGAACAAGCGTGCGCCGGATATCGTCGCAAGCTACGACTTCAATGCCGATGCCGTGGTGCAGGGATTCAAGGGCACCGTCTACACCAGCATGTCGAACGAACGCGGCATGCACGGCAGCTTCAGTCCGGTGGACGTGCACAACCTGCTGCTGGCCAGCGGGCCGGATTTCCGCCAGGGCCTGCGCAGCGAACTGCCCAGTGGCAATGTCGATCTCGCACCCACGCTGGCCTCGGTGCTGAAGCTCGACATGGGCAAGACCGACGGGCGCGTGTTGCGCGAAAGCCTTGCCACCCGCAACGCCGATGGCCTTGCCGTCACGCCCGCGAACATCGCCACCGACTCGGCCGGCGGCCTGGAGATGCGTCGTGTCGACGGCTCGCCCATGAGCGGCACGTCGTACCGCTTCGTCCTGAAAACGAAGCGACTGGACGATAACGGCAAGACCTATACGTATTTCGACGAAGCCAAGGCCGAAAGGCAGTAAAGCAGCGATATATCTGCTAATTTGCCGCCCCGAACCCGCCTCAACCGGATGTCCACGATGTTCAAGCCTCTTGCCCTGGCCACGCTGTCGGCCGCCCTTCTCGCCGCATGCGCCAGCGCTCCCGAGGGACGCCTGGCGTCAACGGCATCCACGGGCGTGAAGGACGGTGCCACGCTGGACCTCGCGATCCTCGAGACGACCGACGTCCATTCGAACATCCTTTCCTACGACTACTACAAGCAGAAGGACGACGCGACGCTCGGCTATGAGCGCGTCGCCACGCTGATACGCCAGGCTCGCAAGGAATTCCCGAACACCGTGCTGTTCGACAGCGGCGACACGATCCAGGGCACGGTGCTCGCCGATTACCAGGCGATGGTGAAGCCGCTCGGCTGCGACAACGAGCTGGCGATCTACAAGGCAATGGACGCCGTCGGTTACGACGGCGGCACGGCGGGCAACCACGAGTTCAACTACGGCCTTCCGTTCCTTGCCCAGGTCACGAACACGTCGATGAACGTGGACGGTGTCGATGCGCGCCAGTGCGCGGGTCCGAAGTTCCCGCTGGTGCTGTCCAACGTATACAGCGCACGCGACGGCAAGCCCATCTTCAAGCCGTGGACGATCGTCGAAAAGACCGTCAACGCCGTCGGCAGCGACGGCAAGCCGGTCGCCACCACGCTGAAGATCGGCATCATCGGCTTCACGCCGCCGCCGATCCTCGACTGGGACAAGCGCAACCTCGCCGGCAAGGTCACGGTCGACGGTGTCGTCGAGGCCGCGAACAAGTACATGCCCGAGCTGCAGGCGCAGCATCCGGACATCATCGTGGCGATCCTCCACGGAGGCCTGAACACCGCACCGTACACGCCGCAGATGGAGAACGGCGGCTGGTATCTCGCCGGCGTGCCGGGTGTCGACGCGCTGCTGCTCGGCCACTCGCATAGCGAGTTCCCGGGGCCGCGCTATGCGGACATGAAGGACGTCGACGCGAAGCGCGGCATCGTCCGCGGCGTGCCGGCGGTGATGGGCGGCTTCTTCGGCAAGGATCTCGGCGTCATCAACATGACGCTGAAGCGCGACGGCGGCCGCTGGGTCGTCGAGAAGGACAAGAGCCACAGCCAGGTGCGTCCCATCTGCCCGAAGAAGAACGAATGCGTGGCCCCGGATCCGACCATCGCGCCGATCGTGCGCGATGCGCACGAGGCCGCCATCGCCTATGTGAATACGCCCATCGGTGCCACCGACCACGCGCTGACGAGCTACTTCGCCGACCAGGGCAACATGACCGCGCTGGCCGTGGTGAACGCGGCGCAGATCGACTACACCCGCGAAGAACTCGCGCGCACGCATCCGGAGCTGAAGGACGTCCCCGTGATTTCCTCCGCGTCGGCCTTCCGTACGGGTTTTGGCGGCCCGGAAGACTTCACCGACGTGCCGAAGGGCCCGATGACCATCCGCAACGCGGCGGACCTGTACTTCTATCCGAACACGCTTGCCGCCGTGAAGATCGATGGCGCCGGCGTGAAGGCATGGCTGGAGAAATCCGCCACGCGCTTCAACCAGATCGACTCGTCGAAAGACGGCGAGCAGCCGCTGATCGGCAAGATGCCCGGCTATAACTTCGACCAGATGCAGGGCGGCATCACCTACACCATCGACGTGTCGAAGCCGGAAGGCGAGCGCATCGGCGAGCTTCGCTACAAGGGCAAGGCGATCAAACCCGGGCAGCCCTTCATCGTCGTGACGAACAACTATCGCGCGAGCGGTGGCGGCGACTTCCCCGGCATGGACGGTAACCACATCGTGCTGAGCGCCCCGGACGGCAATCGCGAAGTCGTGATCCATTGGGTGGAGGCGAAGAAGACCCTCACGCGCAAGGACGTCGACAAGCGCTCGTGGACATTCGCGCCAGTGAAGACGAAGGGCCCGGTGACGTTCACCTCGGCCAGTGGCAAGGAAGACGTGGCGAAGGAAGTCGGCCTCCCGATCCACCAGTTGCGCGACAACGGCGACGGTACGGCGGTCTACGCGATCGACCTGTCGAAGCGCTGATCATCACCGCGCGGCGCAGGGTCGGCTGACGACCCTGCGCCTCCATAGGCCATCTGGCCAGCCCGCTGCACGCTTGACAGCCCCCTTCGGCGAGGCATACCGTCGAGCCATGTATCCCGACGCGCCCGCACTGCGTTTCACCACGGCCCTCATGGCCGGCGTGCCTGCGTCCGTTTCCACCACCGCGACTACAACGACAACGACCACTACCCTGGTCGGAGGATCGGAGTTCGCGCGCGCCTAGTTCCTTGTCGCTGCCGGCCCCGACCTCCCGCAGGACGGGATCGGCGCCGGGACTCCCCGCTCCACTCCCCACCTGACGTGACCGAAGGGCCTCTCACCGGAGGCTTTCATCGTGTCCATCGCTGTCGCACCACCTCACTCACCGCTCCGTGCCGTGCCCTTGCGTGCGGTCGTGGCTCCGTTCGTCGTCAATATCGGTGTCATCGGACCCGGTAAGGTCGGCAGCGCGCTGCTCACCCAACTGCGGCTCGCAGGCCCGCGGTTGCTGCGCGACTGCAACCTCGAGCTTCGGCTGCGTGCCGTGAGCGACAGCCGGCACATGTGGCTCGATTGCGACGACGACGCGCTGAACAGCCGCACCCACGGCGCACAGATCTGGCGCCCGGCGGAGCTGGACGAGTTCGCCGCCTATGTGGCGGGCGATCGGGGCGAGGCCGCGGTACTGGCCGATTGCAGCGCGAGCGATATCGTGGCCGACCGCTACGCCGGCTGGCTGGGCGCCGGCATCCACGTGGTGACGCCGAACAAGCGCGCCGCCAGTGGACCCCTGGATCGCTGGCGCAGGATCGGCGCGGCCGCCAGCGCCAGCGGAGCGCGCCTTCATTACGAAGGCACCGTCGGCGCCGGCCTGCCGGTGGTGCAGACGCTGCGCGACCTGATCGACACCGGCGACGAACTCATGGCGGTGGAAGGGATGCTATCGGGCACGCTGGCCTGGCTGTTCAATCGCTTCGACGGTTCGGTGCCGTTCTCGGCCCTGGTCCGCGAAGCGCATGGCATGGGTTATACCGAACCCGATCCACGCGACGACCTGTCCGGCATGGACGTGGCACGCAAGTTGGTGATCCTTTCGCGCGAGGCCGGCCTGCCCCTGTCCCTGGAAGACGTGGCGGTGCGTAGCCTCATCCCCGACGAACTGGCTCACTGCCCGCGCGAGGACTTCATGGAGAACCTCGAGGGCATGGATGGCCCGATGTCGGACCTCCTGGCCCAGGCACGGGCGCAAGGTGGCGTGCTCCGCCACGTGGCGCGGCTGGACGGACGCCATGCCTCGGTGGGTGTCCAGGTGATCGGACCCGACCATGCCTTCGCCCACTCGCGTCTCACGGACAACGTGGTCCGTTTCGCCACGCGCCGATACTGCGACAATGCACTGGTCGTCCAGGGCCCGGGAGCCGGGCCCGAGGTCACGGCGGCGGCGGTCTTCACCGATCTGCTGCGCGTGGCGGGCGCCATGGGAGTAAAACGGTGCGCATGTTGAAAGAACCCTCCACGCCCCCGGTCCGAGCGGAAGTCGCCGTCGCCGAGGCTTACGCCAGTGTCGGCAATGTCGGCATCGGCTTCGATATCCTCGGCCACACGGTCGAGGGAGCCGGCGATCGTGCCGAGGTACGGCGGACGCCCGAGCGCGGCGTGCGTATCGCCGCGATCGACGGCTGCATCACCGACCTTCCCCTGAATGCGCCGGACAACACGGCGGGTGCCGCCCTGCTGTCGATGGCGCGCACGCTCGACC
>DATNJP010000004.1:0-8726 GCA_035603855.1 Luteibacter sp.
GAAGCAACGTCGCGATGCCCTGTTCCTGACCCGGTCAACGGCCGAAGCGGATAAGGATTCGTTGTTCGGCTACCTGCAAGGGCGCTTCAGCGTCGCCCCCGTGGCAAGCCTCGCGACGATCGCACTCACCGAAATACCCGCAAGTTTTTCACGCATGATGCAGGCGTCCTGGCGCCTCTACGACCACGTGAAGGCCGGCGATACAGGACAAGCCGTGGTCGCGTTCGCCGATGGCTACGTCAATGCGCTCAACCTCGTGGTGCCGCCGCTGGCCGGGGGGCGTCACGTTGCGAGCGCTATCGTTCGCTCCCGTGCCGCGCCACGCGGCATGGCAAGCACGGGCGTTCGGTTCGCTCCGCCGGCCATCCGTTTCGAAGAGCGCTACGCCGTGAACCGCTTGCGCAAACCGGGCAAGCCGGACCACGAGGGCATCCATCGCGTGGGCGGGCAGACGTATATCGAGCAGGACAAGACGTTCTTCCTGGTCAAACTCGACGCCGACTATGGTCTCTGGCGTCTTGCTCCTGCACGGGGTGCGACCGATGCACGTTTCACCGGCCCCTTGATCGAGCGCGTCGACGGGAACTGGGTCTACGCGCACGATGTCGGGCTGCGCGGCGGCATGCGCCGGTTGCGGGAACGATTCAACCGCCTGGTCGTGCGAAATGAAGCCGCGCCTGTAGCGGCCGCGGCGGACCCGGCCGTTGTGCAGGTGCCGCTTCCCGAGCCCGCGCCGGACATCGTCTTGCCGAACGTCATGGAGCCGCATCGCGCGGAGATCCTCGCCGTGCTGGCGGATAACCCCAGTGTGCGCCCGATGATCAGGGCGGATGGCAGCAGCCTGCAGTTCATCGTTCGTACGCGCAGCGCGATGATCATCGATCCACATCTCCATCCGGATATCGCGGGCCTGAGCGCCCCTCAGCGGCGCGTCTTCCTGCATGAACTGGACACCCGGTTTCCGCTCGTCGCGGAACGCATGGAAGTCCTCCATGCTCGTGGATGGGCGGGCCCCGATGGATATGGCCCATCTCCTGTCGGCTCACCCGGCGCGACGTCTGCCGGCGACATCCAGTCGTCGGTGATTTCCTCGTCTGCGGGCGAAACGGCATCACCCTTGCCTGCGCTCAGTTCCAGCCAGCAGCAGCGCTGGGACGCCGCCCTCGCCGTGGCAAGAAGTTCGTCACGCCGACCGGCCCTGTCACCCGGTGAGATGGCCATCGAGACACTGCGCGCTAGCGAAGTCGTACCGCTTGCAGAGTGGCCCGATCGGATCTGGTACTTCAGCGAACGTCGCTTCGAGCCGCGTTACCTTCGCCAACTGTTACGCGAGGGTGTCGCCCTGGATGCGCCCCCTGGATGGTCCGGTCAGCCCGAGAGCCTGCGCAGCTATCCCGTGACGACCCTGCCACCCGAAGTGCCCGGTGCCCGGCTGGCCGACGTACTCGGCACGTCACCAGGACAGCAGGCGGGGCAACGCGATCCGCTCGGTTACTGGGTGCAGATCGACCTCACGAGTGCTCGCGCGCCGCGGCAGCCAGGAGCCCATGAGCCGCCGCCCTGGTGGCGGGGCGTCGAGATGCGCCGCCGCGTACTTCCCCATGGCGAGTACCAGTACACATTGCAGAGCAGATGGCATCTCAGCATCCCCACGACGGACATTGCGGGTGTCGGCCGCCGGGGCGAACGCGGTCACCGGGTCACCCAGTGATTCATACGCACGATAAGGAAATCTCATGGACATGATGCCACCCGAAGCACCGACTGCTTCGATTCAAAGCGTTTACCAGGATGCGGCGCGAGCCTTCGACCGCCTCGTCACCCTGCAGGCATGGTTGGCGACGGAACAGGCCGACATGCCGGCTCCTCCGGAGGCCATCGAACGAGGCACCCTTCATCCGTACCTTGGACAGATCGATGCGTATTGGAATGCGTCGCCCACGGATACCTCGAGCGGATTGTCGCGCCGCTCGTCCCTGGCCGAGCGCCTAGCCGGCGCCGCTGTCGACCTGGCCCTGCTGGGCCATGAAGATGGGAACCTCGACGACGCCGCGCTGGCCCTCGTGCGATCGGTGGTGGCCGCACGGTCCAGCGAGGTGTTGCCGCATGTAAAGGTCCGTGAGCTGATGTTCGGCGAAACGGTCCATGCCGGCAGCCTCATCGTCCACGATGAGCGCACTCCGACGCGAACCCTTGTGTTCTCGGTGGATCGCGGCTGGGAGTCCTTCCGAAGCCTTGCGGGCGCTCATGACGCGCTGGAACAGCGTGCGCGTCTTGCGCTGGCTTCGGCATCCGATCTTCCCGGCATCACCCGATCGGATCTTCGCGTTCTCGGAGCCGCGGCGTTCGTGAATTCACGCGACATCGTCGGCGATCCGTTCGAGGTTCTTGTCGATCGGGTCCTCCGCGTACAGAGCGACAAACTCAGCGAAGCGTGGTTCGAGTTCGCGCTGGCAGACGATGCGGGTTCGCGCGACCAGAGGCTCGCGGATACGGTGTTCGACGCCCTCCGCCTCGATCGCGCATTCGACGTGGCGACTGGCCTCGCCACCCGCCATGCCGCCCTCGTGGAGACGTTCAACGCGCAACGCCTGTTACGTGTCCCACTGCCCGTGGCGGAAGCATGGAAAGACACCGAGGAAAACTATCTCTCGACGTTGCGCGAAGTGGCGGGCCTGGAATCCGATGCGGGGCTCGTCAAGCCGCAGGGCCTCGCGGAGTACGCGACGGACGCCCTCACGGAACGGTTGCAGGCATTAGGTGTGACGCACGTCCCTGGCGACATCCACGTGCGCATCGACCGCAGCCTCGATCCCGACGCACGGCTGGAATCGCTTCAATCGCTTTTCGAGGGTCCGGAACCGGCACGGATCCGGCTGGTGGATCTCGCTTACCAGAACATCGCACCGTTCTCGCTCGTCCACCTGAGCGCCATCGCGGGCGATGGCAGCGTGATCGCCGCACTGGACGATGCCGCCATTCGTGAACTCGTGCGCGGCATCGACCTGTCGACGCGCTACCAGGACTACATCGATACGAGCTTTCGCTCCGGCACCGGCGCGGAGATGCGTCGCGAGCACGCCTCGCGCGTGCAATGGGCGCATATGCGGTTCCAGGCGGCCGAGGCGCGGCTGTCCTACTATCTGGAAGAGGCGCCTCGCTGGTTTGGCACGGAGCGCGACGAGCGTGCGTATCGCTGGATCCAGGCTGTGCTCGACGCACCTCTTGCCGGAAATCGCGCACGCGTCGAGGGCCACGAGATCGTCGTCCAGCAGATGACCTATCGCGGTACGCCATTGCGCGACATCCTCGTCATGGGTGTACGCAATCCTGGCAGCGTGCCCAACGTCGTCCTGTACACGCCAGGGGCGCCGGACGGCATCACCTTCCGTGAATTCGCCGATCGCGGGGAGGCGGCACGACGCTTTTCGTACCATCCCGCGTTCCGGGAATACCTGCTCGATCGCCTTCCCGTCGAGTACGCCGAGGTCCTGCCCAACGGCAGCGCCCGCCGGTTCGCGGGAAGCCAACTCGCCAATTGGGTGCTTGGCGCGGGTTCCACGACGGCATATACGTGGACGGCGGAGCGCTTCGGTGAACGCGAAGTCCAGGGCGACTTCCTCGAAGCGGCCTACGAAACCGACGTGCAGCACGGCCTGCACAACACGCGCACCTTCACGCGCAGCGCGGACCAGGCACAGTGGGACTTCCTGGCCGAGCGCGTATTGAGCCGGCCCGGCGAAAAGATGGTCGCTGCCATGCTCATGGGTGTCGTCACGGCCCCGGCGCATGCGGCGCAGGCGGCATGGCGGTTGTACGACACCGCAAAGGCAGGCGACACCGCCCAGACGATCGTGGACTTCGCCGATTTCTACATGGCATCGCTATCGGTTATCCAGCCCTTGTATGTGCTGAACACCGCACCTGTCGCACGCGGTATCGTCGGCGCCCGTTTCAAAGCGGCGGGTCGCATCGTCGAGACCCGGCCTGCCGCACCGGCGGTCGTCCTGTTCGAGTCGCGCTTTGTGGCGAAAGGAATCCGGAAAACCGGTCGCGAGAACGGCGAAGGCATCTTCACCATCGCGGAGAAAACCTATATCGAGCATGAGGGGAAAATGTATGGCGTGCGCTACGACGCGGACTACGCCACCTGGAGGCTCACCCGCCATGAACGTGGTGGCGCGTTCGCGGGACCGGCGATCCAGCGCACACCCGCCGGGTCCTGGGGTTTTCAGCAGGTCGGGTTGCGCGGCGGTAGCGGACGCGGTGCGGCGGGGGCCTCGGCGCGGCGACCCGAGCTGTTCGACGAATACATGGATGAAGTCGAGGTCGCCTTTCCCGATCCTGTCGAACGCGACCTTGTCACCATGCAGATGCGAAGCGAACTGACAGGTGGTGCATCCACAAGCCCCATCACTGCCGCACAACGCACTCGTTGGGCCGAAGCGGCCACCCGCGCGCAGGAACGCTTCCGCGCGGCGGCACAGCCCCGGCCCCCGCAACACCTTCCCATCAACCTCAGCCATCGATACGTTGCCGCGGGATTCGGGCATGTCGCGAGCACGGATGTTCCGTCACAACTCTGGTTCTATGGCAGCCTGCCGTACAAATCCAGCGACCTGCTGCGCACGCTCTCCAATCGTGGTTACGTCGACACGCTGGCACAGATTCGCGGCAGGCGGATCGCGCCCGGGCTGAATGGCGTTCGCGTGACGACGGTACCCCCTACGGCGTCGATCGACGAGATACAGCGCGCGATGGGAAATGCGAGCCTGCAACGCCATGACACGTTCTCCGTACGCATCGACGCACGCACCGTACTGCTCTCGAGCGAAGGTGTTGGAGGCGGCCCGGCGAGGGTCAACCTGCTTTCGCGGAACCAGGGGCCTGCCAACGTTTTCTACTTTCAGCCCACGGAGGACGATGCCTTGCGCCTCTTCCATACGCAGTTCGAGGTGACCAAGCACCTGCCGCCGCCCAGGTGAAGCGGCGCGGGCGCCCGGGGCGGCGTGGAGCGGACCCCACGCCCGCCTCGCCCGGGGCCCCGCAACCGGGGTAACATCGTCGGCATGGAAAACGAGAAAACCACCCATTTCGGCTTTCGCGACGTCCCCCTGGCCGATAAGCAGAAGCTTGTCGGCCAGGTGTTCACGTCGGTGGCGCGCAATTACGACCTGATGAACGACCTGATGTCGTTCGGCATCCACCGGTTGTGGAAGAGGCATTTCGTAGCCGTCAGCGGCGTCCGGCGCGGCGACCGCGTGCTCGACCTCGCGGGCGGCACGGGCGATATCGCCGCCCTGCTCAAGCCGGTCGTGGGCGATGAAGGTGAAGTGGTGGTGGGCGACATCAACGCGGCCATGCTGGGCGTGGGCCGTGACCGCCTGACCGACCGGGGCCTGGTGGCCGGCCTGCGCTGGGCGCAGATGAATGCCGAAATGCTGCCGTTCCCGGACAACAGCTTCGACGCCGTCACCATCGCCTTCGGCCTGCGCAATGTCACCGACAAGGACAAGGCCCTGGCGGATATGCACCGCATCCTGAAGCCGGGTGGCCGTGCGCTGGTGCTGGAGTTCTCAAAGGTCCAGAGCCCGGTGTTGTCCAAGCTCTACGACGTGCATTCGTTCAAGATCCTGCCGCGTCTGGGCCGGTTGTTCGCCAACGACGCGGACAGCTACCAGTACCTCGCCGAATCGATCCGCAAGCATCCCGACCAGGAAACCCTGAAGGGCATGATGCTCAACGCGGGCTTCGGTCATGTGGAAGTGCGCAACCTCAGCAACGGTATCGTTGCCATCCACCGCGCCTACAAGCTGTAAGCGCGGCGGCGGCTTCCGGTTACGCGGCCAGCGGCGGAGCGGCCGGGAAATCGACCGGGATATGCGTCGTGGAGTGCAGGAAGTTACTGATGATCTTGTCGCCCACGGCGGCGATCACGTCGATCAGGTTTTCCTTCGTCCAGCCCGCGGCGAAGAATGCTTCCACCAGCGGCTGGGCCACGTGCCCACGCTCGACCACCATGTTCTTGACCAGTCGCGCCAGGGCGTCGAATTTCGCGTCGAAGGCAGCCGTGCCTCCACGGATCTCGAGTACCTGGGCGTCCGTGAACCCGTTCATCTTGCCGATCATCGTGTGGGCGGCGAGGCAGTACTCGCAACCGTTCACCTGGCTGGTGACGAGGTTGACGACTTCACGGGCTTTACCGGTGATGCTGCTCTTCGCGTTCTGGAAGGCCAGGTAATTGCCGAGGGCGTGTTCGGACAGGGCCATCGTCGCGTACAGGTTCGGGACAGTGCCGAGCGCTTTCTTGAGGTTGTCGAAGATGGCCTGGTTGGCGGGGGAAACATCGTCGCGGGTGGGGACAGTGATCGTGGTCATGGCGTTCTCCGGGGTGCGTGGTTCGGGGCTGGGAAGACGGGCCGGGACTGTCTGGCGCCCCGGTGGAGATACTTTCATTCATTCCCCTCACCGCGAGTAGCCACGGAATTCGCATATAATCCAGTCGTCATTGGAATAAGAGGTGCGTCGTGGATAAGCTTCAGGCCATGCGGATCTTCGTCCGCGTCGTGGAATCCGGGAGCTTCTCGGCCGTGGCTCGCGAGGCGAACACGACCCAGAGTTCGATCAGCAAGCAGGTCGCCGCACTCGAGGCAGACCTTGGCGCAAAGCTGCTCACGCGGACCACGCGCTCGCTCGCCCTGACCGAAGAGGGAGAGCGGTATTTCGAAGAGGCCCGGCGCCTGGTGGGCGAAATCGCCGAGGCGGAGGCGACGCTCCGGCGTGGCGAACAGGAACTGACCGGCCTGCTGCGTGTTTCCGCGTCCGTGGGCTTCGGGCGGCTGAAGCTGTTTCCGCTGATACGCAGCTTTCTCGCGAAGCACCCTTCGGTACGCGTCGACCTGCGCCTCAGCGATGGTTACACCGACCTGGTGGAACGCGGCATCGACGTGGCCGTGCGCATCGGCGAGCTGCCCGACAGCCGCCTCATCGCGCGGCCCATCGGTGTATCCCGGCGCGTGCTGGTCGCGCACGGCGATTACCTGCGCGGTCTGCCCAAGGGCGTGGGCGCGCCGGAAACGCCCGACGACCTCGCGGCGCACAATTGCGTGGTCTACACCGAGTCGATCATGCGAAACGCATGGCGCCTGGTGGCGGGACCGGGCTCGTCGGAGCCCGAGGGCACCGTGCGTATCGTGAAGACCGAGGGCAACCTGCAGACCGACAGCAGCGAGGTCATCCGCTCCGCGGTGCTTTCGGGCATGGGCATCGTCTACGCGCCCACGTGGCTGTTCGAGAACGAACTGGCCCGCGGTGAACTGATCCCCGTACTGCCCACATGGTCGCTGCCGTCGCCCATCCACCTCATGAGCCCGCAGGAGCGGCGCCACTCCGCCAAGGTGCGCGCCTTCGTGGAGCACGTGGCGACGCACATCGAGGTGATCTGACGCCTGCCGCGGCGCGGCGGGCCGGGGCGCGGCCGGAGTGGCATACTCGACACTTCCTTACACCGGAATCTCTTGATGCGCCTGCTTCCCGTCGTCGCCCTCACCATGGCGTTTCCCGTCGTGGCCTTCGCCTCCGATCCGCATTCCTATGCCCAGCCTGACGCGGTCCGCGTCACCCATCTGGACCTGGATCTCAAGCTGGACTTCGGCAAGCGCGAACTCGCCGGTAACGCCACGCTGAAACTCGACTGGAAGGATGCCAAGGCGAAAGACCTCGTCCTGGACACGCGCGACCTCAAGATCGCGAGCGTGGAAGCCGTCGACGCATCGGGCAAGGCATCGCCGCTGAAATTTGCCTTGGCGCCGCGCGACAAGGAGCTTGGTTCCAAGCTCACGATCGAAGCCCCGGCCCATCCGGCGAGCGTCCGCATCGCGTATGCGACCGTGCCGGAGGCGTCCGGCCTGCAATGGCTGACGCCCGAGCAGACCGCCAGCAAGAAGCAGCCCTTCATGTTCTCGCAGTCGGAATCGATCCATGCACGTTCGTGGGTGCCGCTGCAGGATTCACCGGCCATCCGCATCACCTACGACGCGCACATCAGCGCGCCGAAGGACGTTCGCGTGGTGATGAGTGCGATCAACGACGCGAAGCATCCGCTGGACGGCAATTTCTCGTTCGACCAGCCGCACGCCATTCCGTCGTACCTGCTGGCGATCGCCGCGGGCGACATCGCGGTGAAGGAAACCGGACCTCGCAGCGCGGTGTACGCCGAACCCAGCGTCGTCGACAAGGCGGCACACGAGTTCGAAGACACCGAGAAGCTGATCGAAACCACCGAGAAGCTCTACGGGCCGTATGCATGGGGACGCTACGACATCCTCGTGCTGCCACCGTCGTTCCCCTTCGGTGGCATGGAAAACCCGAACATGACGTTCGCGACGCCTACCGTGCTGGTCGGTGACAAGAGCCTCGTATCGCTGGTGTCGCACGAACTCGCCCACTCCTGGTCGGGCAACCTCGTCACCAACGCCGCCTGGCGCGACGGCTGGTTGAATGAGGGTTTCACCACCTACGTACAGGGTCGCATCACGGAAGCCGTCTACGGCAAGGCACTGGCCGACGAGGAAGCATTGCTCTCCGCGCGCGAGCTGCAGAAGACCATCGGCGCGATGCCCGCGAACACGCAGAAGCTGACGCCGGATCCGCGAGGCGTGGACGCCGACGATGCGCTGTCATCGGTGGCGTACGACAAGGGCTCGTGGTTCCTGCGCACGCTGGAA
>DATNJP010000005.1:0-5024 GCA_035603855.1 Luteibacter sp.
ACGTTCTTCGCGCCCTTCGCCGGGAAATGCTTGCCGGCCTGGATCTTGGAATTCTTGGGTAGCGTGAACTCTGCCACGATTGCCTCTCCGGTCCGGTATCAGTAAACGCGCTTTTTCGGCGGCACGACTTCGACATCGTCCGTCAGGGTGTACATATGCACCGGGCGGAAGTCGAAGCTGGACTTGCCGGCCTCGTCGATCCACACCAGCGTGTGCTTCTGCCAGTCGTGATCGTCGCGGTCCGGGAAGTCCTCGCGGGCATGGGCGCCACGGCTTTCCGGACGCTGTTCCGCCGAATGCATGGTGGCCACGGCCTGCGCAAGCAGGTTCGAGAGCTCCAGCGTCTCGATCAGGTCGGAGTTCCAGACCATCGAACGATCGCTGACCTTGACGTTCTGGAAGGAGCTGTAGACCTCGGAGATCTTGGCCTTGCCTTCGCGCAGCGTCTCGCCCGTGCGGAACACGGCGGCGTCGGACTGCATCGTCTTCTGCATCTCGGCGCGGATCTGCGACGTCGGCGTGCTGCCGTCGGCGTGGCGCAGCGCGTCGAAGCGACCGAGCACCTTGTCCAGCGCGTTGGCCGGCAGATCCTTGTGCGGCGTGCCGCTGGTGATCAGCTCGGCGCAGCGGTTGGCCACGGCACGGCCGAAGACCACCAGATCGAGCAGCGAGTTCGAGCCCAGGCGGTTCGCGCCATGGACCGACACGCAGGCCGCTTCACCGATGGCGAACAGGCCCGGGACGATCGAATCCGGATCGTCGTCGCGCTTGGTCACGACTTCGCCGTGATAGTTGGTCGGGATGCCGCCCATGTTGTAGTGGACGGTCGGCAGCACCGGGATCGGCTCCTTGGTGACGTCGACGCCCGCGAAGATGCGCGCGGACTCGGCGATACCCGGGAGACGCTCATGGATGACCTCGGGACCGAGGTGCATGAGGTTCAGGTGGATGTGGTCCTTGTTGGGACCCACACCGCGACCCTCGCGGATCTCGATGGTCATCGCACGGCTGACGACGTCGCGCGAAGCGAGGTCCTTCGCGTTCGGTGCGTAGCGCTCCATGAAGCGCTCGCCCTCGGAGTTGGTGAGGTAGCCACCTTCGCCGCGGACGCCTTCGGTGATCAGGCAGCCGGCGCCGTAGATGCCGGTCGGATGGAACTGCACGAACTCCATGTCCTGCAGCGGCAGGCCGGCGCGCAGCACCATGCCGCCACCGTCGCCCGTGCAGGTGTGCGCCGAGGTGGCGCTGAAGTAAGCACGGCCGTAGCCGCCGGTCGCCATCACCACCGCGTGGCCGCGGAACAGGTGCAGCGTGCCTTCGTTCATGTCGAGGGCCAGCACGCCCACGCACTTGCCGTCCTCGAAGATGAGGTCGATGGCGAAGTATTCGATGAAGAACGTGGCGTCGTGGGCCAGCGCCTGCTGGTACAGCGTGTGCAGGATGGCGTGGCCGGTGCGGTCCGCCGCGGCGCACGTGCGCTGCGCGGTGCCCTGGCCGTAATGCGTGGTCATGCCGCCGAACGGACGCTGGTAGATCTTGCCTTCCTCGGTACGCGAGAACGGCACGCCGTAATGCTCGAGTTCGATGATGGCCGGGATGGCCTCGCGGCACATGTACTCGATCGCGTCCTGGTCACCGAGCCAGTCGGAGCCCTTGATCGTGTCGTAGAAATGGAAGCGCCAGTCGTCTTCGCCCATGTTGCCCAGCGCGGCGGAGATACCGCCCTGCGCCGCGACCGTGTGCGAGCGGGTCGGGAAGACCTTGGTGATGCACGCCGCCTTGAGGCCCTTCTCGGCCAGGCCGAACGTGGCGCGCAGGCCGGCACCGCCGGCGCCTACCACGATCACGTCGTACTTATGTTGTTGAACCTTGTAGGATTCCATCGATCAGCTTCCGAGCGCGACGCGCAGCACGGCCAGTACGCCCGTAAGCGCGGCGAGTACGGCGATGAACTTGATGACGACCAGCGAAGCCACTTCGAGCCAGCGGGTATGGACGTAGTCTTCGATCACGACCTGCAGGCCGAGGACGGCGTGCCGGTACATCGTGAGGATCAGGGCGATCAGCAGCACGGTGTTCCAGGGCTGCGCGACGGTCGCGCGGGCCGTGGCGTAGTCGGCGTGGATCAGGCTGAGTACGGTGATGACGAACCAGAGGGTCAGGAAGACCAGTGCGAGCGCGGTGAGGCGCTGCAGCATCCAGTGGCTGACGCCTTCCTTCGCGGAGCCCAGGCCACGGGCGCGGGCGAGCGGGTTGCGCAGATCCTTGCTCATGCGTGGGCTCCCATCAGCACATAGGCCCACACCACGACGGTGAGGACGATGGCGGCGATGATCGACAGCCAGCTCGAACGGACGAACGATTCGATCGCGTAACCCTTGCCGGTGTCCTGGACCAGGTGACGGATGCCGTTGCTGAGGTGGTAGAAGAAGGCCAGTGTCCAGCCAATCATCACGATCGTGCCGAGGACACTCGTGGCGCAGGCGGTAAACGTCGCGAACGCGTCCTGACCGGCTGCGAGGGCGACGAGGCCCCAGATGATGATCAGGCTGCCGACGGCGAGGATGATGCCGGCGGTACGGTGCAGGATGGAGGTCACCATCTGCACTTGCCACTTATAGACCTGGAGATGCGGTGAGAGCGGTCGTCCCGTTTGTGCCATGGCGGATATCCTGGATTGGAATCGCTGATGCCCAACAGCCTCCCTCGCCTTCCCGTGTTCAGAAGTCGATGCAGCGTCCGTTCTTTTCCCAATCGCCGTAACGCGTGGGGTCCAATGGCGCTTTCTCGACCCCTGGCACGCCGTTCGTGGGGACGATCGGCGCGACGAGCGGTTTCGCCGGAGCGGAATCGTTCGTGTCCTGAGGTTCGGAGGGATTGTCGGACATGGTTATAAAGCCCTAAAAGCGTAATACCTGTGCAACCGCAGCACAACCTTGACGAATGCGTCGAGCCTTGGTTTGGCCTTGGCCCGACCGTATATCTTACCCCTCCGCCCTGCCTTGCGCCTCCCCATGCCGAGCCGTACCACTCGCACCATCACCCTCGCCGGCCCCGACGCCGCCGCCTTTGCCAACGCCCAGTTCAGCAGCGATGTCCTCTCGCTGGCGGTCGGCCGCTGGCAGTGGAGCGCCTGGCTCGACCCCAAGGGACGCGTCCGCGCCCTCCTCCAGATAGCCCGCCTCGACGACGAACGCTACGTGGTCATGCCGCGCGGCGGCGATGCGGCATCGCTCGCCGCCGACCTCAAGCGATTCGTGTTTCGTTCGAAGGTGACGTTTGTCGTCTCGGACGAACTTCATGTATCGGATGGCGCCGCACTCATCGAAGGCGATGCGCGTGAACACGACGGCGTGTTGCATCTCGGCGAAGGCGACGCATCGTTGCGCATCGGCACGCATGAAGGTGACGACGCGTGGATCGCACGACATATAACGAACGGTTATGCGTGGCTTCCGGAGGAAGCACTCGGCAGCTTGCTTCCACCTGCGCTGTCGATGGAGCGCATCGGCGCGGTCGCGTTCAACAAGGGTTGTTTTCCAGGACAGGAAATCGCGGCGCGCCTGCATTTTCTCGGCGGACACAAACGTCATCTGCGCACGGTGCAATCCGATCATCCGTTGCGCGAAGGACAAACGCTGAACGTTGACGGACGCGATGTTGGCATCGTGCTGATGCAACAGGAACTTTCGTCTTCGCCTACATCTCTAGTAGTACTTGATGACATGGTGTCGCAGGCGGAGACTCTTGAATTGCAAGGCGTGCGTCTTCATGTCTTGTCGACGTTTGCGGATTGATCCTCAACACGTTCGCAAAAAAATGTTCCCGAACATGTGTGAGTCAAAGCTGAACCGAACCGGTCGCGCACTTGCGTATTTCGGAATGCGCTACTAGGCTCCGCCGATCCATTTACGTGGCCGTGGTGTTGCAACACGGTTACACCCGCGACGATCCGTCGACGATGACGGTTCTGGCGCGACCCGGCCCCCGCCGGAGGACAACGTAACGCGCATCCCCACTGCGCGCCGTATGCCGACAGAGCCGCCGCCATGCGATGCCGCTCTCATTCGGTACACCCCATGCCGGGCGGCTCCGGACAGCCGCTCAGTAAAGTCACAGTGTGTGACGCCCGCGTCATCCGTGCCAATGAACTCATCGGATGCCGTCGGTTGGTCCAGGTAGTAACGGCCTGCCCGCCCGTCTACCGCTCATACGTCCCCCATGGCTCTTCCAAGCCGCAAGTGACGGAAAAGCTCGTTGGAGGCAGATACACATGAAACTTTCCGCTTTGCTCTGGATGGCGTCCGTCCTTCCAAGCCACCTCGCCGACCAGACGTGCCTGGCGACGACGGTTTACCTCGAAGCACGCAGCGAACCCACCATCGGCCAGTACGCCGTGGCGGAAGTCGCCCTCCGTCGCCGCGATCGCGGCATGGGTGGCGACAATGTCTGCGAAGTCGTGAAGGCCCCGCGCCAGTTCGCGATCACCACCACGCCGAAGGATTTCGAGATCACCGATCTCGTGGCGTGGACCAAGGCATGGAAAATCGCCGGCGACTCCATGAACAACTGGAGCCTGCCCAAGAGCGAACGCCTCGTATACGTGCCGCAGGCCGATCATTTCGCCACTGTCGCCGTCGCACCGAGCTGGTCCGCCAGCCGCGTCGTTCGCAAGATCGGCGACCACGCGTTCTACGCCGTCAACTGACGAGCGCAAGAAGGCGCGGGGGAAAAGAGATCCAGGCGGGCAGCTTGGGATCTCCGGGAAAAACAGGCCCTCGGATGAGGGTCTTTTTTTGCCTTGCGAAAACCAACCTTGTCGGCACCGTCCCTGCGGAAGCGATCCCGATGAAGCGGCTCCCACATTCATTTTTCGCCACCTGCAAGGCATCGCCGCTGAAGCGGCTCCCACAGGGATTGCTTCACTGCGAGCACAATCCGCAGGGATGGTGCCGACGAGGATGGTTTTCGCGAGGCAAAAAAAAAGACCCTCATCCGAGGGCCTGTTTTTCCCGGAGATCCCA
>DATNJP010000006.1:0-3088 GCA_035603855.1 Luteibacter sp.
AGGTGCGCCTCGCCGCCGGCGCCAAGCCGCGCGAACGCACCGCGGTGACCAAGCTCGATGTCGCGCCGCGCCTCTCCGCCGACGCCGTGCTGCCGCGCGCGCAGTCCGCCGGCACCCGCGGCGGTACGCGCATCATCGCCATCGGTGCGTCCACCGGTGGCACGGAGGCGATCCGCGTGGTGCTCGAAGCCATGCCGCCGACCGCTCCGCCGATCGTCATCACCCAACACATACCCGCCGCCTTCAGCGGCCCGTTCGCCGCACGCATGGACTCCTGCTCCGCGATGCGCGTGTGCGAGGCCCGCGACGGCCAGCCGATCCAGCCGGGTCACGCGTACATCGCTCCCGGCAGCCAGCACCTGCTGGTCATGTGGGACGGCGCGCGCCATGTCTGCCGCTTGCACGACGGCCCGCCGGTGAACCGGCACAAGCCGGCCGTGGACGTGCTGTTCCGTTCCATGGCGGCCAGCGTTGGCGCCGCCACCATCGGTTGCCTGCTGACCGGCATGGGTGACGACGGCGCGCGCGGCCTTGGTGAACTGAAGGAAATCGGCGCGCCCACCCTGGTGCAGGACGAAGCAAGCTCCGTGGTCTGGGGCATGCCCGGTGCTGCCTGGAAGGCCGGCGCCGCCGCGGAAATGCTGCCGCTCGACGCCATCGCCGAGCGCCTGCTGGCGCTTGCCCATACTCCCGTGTCCGTCGCCGCCCGCGTCGGTACCTGAAACAACGAGACGTCATCATGTTGATCCCGAAAAACGAACACTCCGTCGGCTTCACCGCCAGCGCCGTCGCGCTGGTCCTGGTCCTGGTGTTCCATTCGGCCTGGGTCGCACCGGTCGTCGTGGCGCTGCTGACGGCCACCTGGATCGCCATCAGCCTGCGTGCCGCTCCGGTACCGGAAGTGGAAGTGGTGCTGAGCAGCCACACCAGCGACGAAGCCTCCGTGCGCGAAGCGATGGAAGACGTCCGCAGCGCCATCGTGGACGAATTGGGTCACGCCAGCCGTGAGCTCAACCAGGCGCTGGACCTGCTGCGCGACGCGGTGGCGGAACTCGGCGGCGGCTTCAACGGCCTGTCGCACAAGACGGGCAAGCAGCAGAAGCTGCTCAGTGAAATCATCGAGGGCGACAAGGGCATTTCGGTGCAGGACTTCGCCGATCGCACCTCGGGCCTGCTGGAGCACTTCGTCGGCCTGATCGTGCAGCTCTCGCGCGAGAGCCTGCGCATCGTCTACCGCATCGACGGCATGGCGAAGGAAATGGACGCGGTGTTCGCGCTGCTGAAGAACGTGAACACGATCGCCGAAGAAACCAACCTGCTGGCACTGAACGCCGCCATCGAAGCGGCGCGCGCCGGCGAGTCCGGTCGCGGTTTCGCGGTGGTCGCGGGCGAGATCCGCAACCTCGCGCAGCACAGCAACCAGTTCAACGAGAAGATCGGCACGCACGTCGAGCGTTCGCGCACCGCGATGGAGCAGCTGCGTGAACTGGTCGGCCACATGGCCTCGCAGGACATGAACGTGGCCCTCTCGGCCAAGGGCGGCATCGATGAAATGATGTCGACCATCACCGAGTCGAACGCACGCACCAGCGCCGCGGCCGACGAGGCCGCGTCGATCAACCGCGGCCTCGGCAACGACGTCTCCACGACGATCCGCTCGCTGCAGTTCGAGGACATCCTCAGCCAGCTGCTGCACCAGACGCGCTCGCGCCTGGTCGAACTTCAGGAAATCACCGCCGACTGCACGCGCGACATCGAGGAGCTGGCCTGCGCGCCGGCCGACGTCAACGAACTCGGCGCCCGTGCCCAGCGCGTCCGTTCCCGCCTGGCCGAGCAGCGCGAGCGCGCCCGCCTGCGTTCGCGTGGTCCCGCCCTCCAGCAGTCGATGGCTGCCGGTGACATCGATCTGTTCTGAGGAAAGCCTTCATGTCCATCAACGTCCACAACGACACCGAGCAGGGCTGCCTCACGCTTCACCTGGGCGAGCGCTTCGACTTCTCGATCCACCGCGCTTTCCACGACGCCTGCCTGGGCGACGTGCCTGCGGCCCGCAGCTACGTGCTCGACCTGGAGCAGGTCACGGGCATGGATAGCTCCGCGCTGGGCATGCTGATGCTCTTGCGCGAGCACGCCGGTGGCGACCGCGCGGAGATCCGCATCGTCAACGCGAGCGCCGACCTTCGCAATACCCTTCGCATCGCGGGTTTCGACAAGCTTTTCACCGTGCACTAAAGCGGCATTTCGACCGATTGGTTTTCACGGAACGCCCTTCGTGAGAGGGGCGTTTTTTTGTTCTTCGCTTGTTGGGGTGGGCTCGCCTTCGGCCTCGCTTTTGCGACATCGCAAGAGCCGGCGGGTACCACCCTCGGGGCCACGCCTGCGGCGACCCGGAAAGGAAGGGCCGCGAAGAGCGGCCGTTTATCTATTGCCCTTCGGGCCGGGTCGGGCTGCGAGTGGAGGTTTCCGATTCGACCTCCTGTCTCAGCGGAAACGGCCGGCCCTCCTTGGCCGGCCCCCTGCGGGCTTTTTCCACTCGCCGCCCTCGCCTGCGGCTACCGGCCCCGAGGGTGGTACCCGCCGGCTCTTCCGAGCACTGAGGTGGGTTGATGGGAGAGCACCGCTCGCGATCGTCGGGCACTGAATCCGAGCGAACGACGGTGAGCATGAGGGTGACTGTGACTGTGGGAGCCGCTTCAGCGGCGATCCCGCGGCAGCGGGCCAGTTATTGGCAAGCCCCCATCGCCGCTGAAGCGGCTCCCACAAGAGTCAAGAGACAGAAGCGAGCTGGATGCTCGACCCACCAGCTAGCGAGCGGTGCGCTCGACCCACATGACACCTCAGGGTGTGGAAGAGCCGGCGGGGGTCACCCTCGGGGCCGGTAGCGCAGGCGAGGCGGCCCACCGGAAAAAGCCCGAAGGGGGCCGGCCAGGGATGGCCGGCCGTTTTCGCTGAGACAGGATGTCGAATCGGAAACCTCCGGGGGGACGCCGACCCGGGCCGAAGGCCATTGATACACGGCGGCGGTAGCCGCCCTCCTTTCCGGGTCGCCGGAGGCGTGGCCCCGAGGGTGACCCCCGCCGGCTCTTAC
>DATNJP010000007.1:0-17296 GCA_035603855.1 Luteibacter sp.
TGGTCGTGGTGGGTTTGCTGGGTGGAAGCGATGCGGCGAAGTTGCCCATGGACAGGCTGCTTTACCGCCATCTCCAGATCATGGGTACCGTGATGAAATCGCGCCCCCAGGCCGTCAAGCAGGCCATGACCCAACGCTTCCGCGAACGCTGGCTCAACAGCTTCGCCGACGGCACGCTGCGTCCCGTGATCGACAGTACGTTTCCGCTGGCACGTGCCACGGACGCGCATCGGCGCATGGAAGAAGGTTCGAGCGTGGGGAAGATCATCCTGACGATCGACTAGCGTATCCCTCCCCCGCGGGAAAGTTGTAGGAAATCCCCTACAGACTTGTGCGCCGTGCCGCCCTATTCTCCGCCCGCGGCCACCCGGGAGGGGTCAGGCCAAAGGGGAACATTCATGAGCAACTGCCATAACTGCGGCAAGTCGATCCTGTTCGGCGGCCGCAAACTCGACGGCCGCACGTATTGCGGTGCGCCTTGCGCACACACGCACAACCTATGGCAGGCGGCCGACCGCGTACCCACCCACGTGCTTCAGCAATTCATCGAGCAGTGGCGACAGGGTCCATGCCCGAAGTGCAAGCAGAAGAACGGACCGATCGACGTGCACCAGGCGCATCGCGTGCACTCCTTCGTGCTGATGACCCAATGGCATACGCGCCGGCATATCTCCTGCCGCTCGTGTGGACGCAAGGCGCAGATCGGAAGCGCGCTTTACTCCGCGGCCCTGGGTTGGTGGGGATTGCCATGGGGCCTGCTGGTGACGCCCGTGCAGATCGCCAGGAACATCGCTGGCCTGGCGGCTCCCGCGAAAGAACGTGCCTCGCCGGAGTTCGAACGCGTTGTCAGGCGTCAACTCGCGGAGCGTCAACTCCAGGTGGAACAAGGCGCGCCCTGAGGCGCGCCTTCAGGAATCATCCGCCAAAGAAACCCGGCTCGACATCGACCAGCACGGGATCGTGCAGACGAAGTGCCTGACCTGCCGTGGCCTCGTAAGGCACGTAGATGAAACGTGCGAAACCCTGCGCTTCAAGGTGCACGCGAATGGCATCGCGTGAAGGCGCCTCGAGTTCGTCGGGAATGGCCACGTTGGCCACCAGGGCGGCGGCACGGATGCCACCGTCGGTGCCGGCCGTGACGAATCGCTGGTGGATCGCCACGTAGACATCCTGCGCATTCGGCTGGTCGTCACCCTGGTAACCCGCCTCGGCAACCACCTGCCCGTCCAGCGCCAGCGTCGCACCGAACGGATAAAACTCGCCGTTCTTCTGCAGCATGTCCTGGGCGAATTCCACCACGAAAACGAACAGCTTCTGCAGTTCTTCTTCCTTTACAACGACAGCCATGCTCCATCCCCGATCGATTCGCCAGCCAGGTGCGGCAGCGGAACGAAGATCCTAAGGCAGATCGATGTCAAAAGGCGACTTGCGCAGCCAGGTAGCCCTTTTGTGGGAACCCTTTGAGGGGTTGGAAAAGCCGAGTGTTGTAGAAACCAAGTGTTGTGGGAGCCAAGTATTGTGGGAGCCGCTTCAGCGGCGATCCCGCGGCAGCGGGCCAGCGCGAGGCAAGCACCCATCGCCGCTGAAGCGGCTCCCACATTGGCGCGACGCCATTGCCGCTGAAGCGGCTCCCACATTGGCGGGACGCCATCGCCGCTGAAGCGGCTCCCACATTGGCGCGGGGCCATCGCGGCTGAAGCGGGTCCCACATTACAGGCACGCTACTGGCTTGCTAGCCATTGCTCGTATCCGACGCCCTGCCATGGCATGCCGCGATCGAAGTGCTCGCGCCAGGGGTAGACATTCGAGCCGTCGATCTTCGACCTGACGTCGTGGATCGAGGCCACTTGTTTCGCGGGGTTACCGGCAACCACGGTCTCCGGGTCGACGTTCTTGCGAACCATCGACGAGGCGCCGACCAATGAGTCGCGTCCGATGGTGACGCCGGGAAGGATCACCGACATCGTCGCGATGACGGCGAACTCTTCCACCGTGACACCCATCAGTACATCGGAGGGTGGGTGCGGATCGTTGGTCAGCACGACGTACGGGAAGATCCAGACGTAATCCTTGATCACGCTGGCGTGCCCGATATGTACGTTGCTGTGGAAGCGCACGTAATCGCCTATCTCGCAATGTCCCTGGATGTCCGAGAGCGTGCCGATGCGGACGTTCGCCCCGATGCGGGCCTTCTCGCGAATGGTCACGCGATGGCCCGTCTCGAAGCGCTCGCCGATGTCGGAACCGGCATACATGATCGTGCCGGAACGGATCAGCGAGTGTGCACCGATGACCAGCCTCGGGTTGTCGTAACCCGCCGCGTCCGCATAGATGGCGGCATTCGGTTCGCCGAGGATGCATTGCGCCCCGACGATCGTGTCGTCGCCCAGCACCACGTTGTCGTAGACGATGGTGTTCGCGCCGATGGAGACATTCCGGCCGATACTGACGTTGTCGCCGATGATGGCGGTCGGATGGATACCGAGGACGTTCTTCATGCGAGACCTTCCGTGCATTGGTTCGAACGTGAGTGCCGAACTCTAGCAACAAAGGAGCAATCGATTATTCCGGGCACAAAAAAACCCGCTTTCGCGGGTTTCTTTGCGATCCGGTTGAGGTTCGTCCGGATCTCTGTTGGTGCCCAAGGGGGGACTCGAACCCCCACGACCTAAGCCGCTACCACCTCAAGGTAGTGCGTCTACCAATTCCGCCACCTGGGCATAACTTTTACAGCGTGTTGCGTGTGTCGCTAATTACTTCTTGGCCGGTTCGGCGGGAGCCTGGGTGGCTTCCTGCTTCGCGGCCGGAACATCGTTGTTCGCTGCCGGAGCCGGCGCCGTGGCGGCCGGGGTATCACCGTTGGCGGCGGCGGGGGCCTTGGGCACGTCCGACGCGGCCGGGGCTACCGGAGCGTTGTTGGCGGGAGCGGCCGGCGTGGTAACACCGGACATCACGCCAAGATCCGCGGCCGGCTGGGGATTGCCCGTGCGACCGAGGTAGATGCCCATGCCGAGGCTGAGCACGAAAAACAAGGCTGCGAGAATGGCGGTGGCGCGGGTCATGAAGCTCGACGAGCCACGCGCACCAAACACCGTGGCGGAAGCACCGCCACCGAAGCCAGAACCTGCCTCCGCACCGGCGCCGCGCTGCATAAGAATCAGCACGATCATCGCCGCGGCGATCAGGATATAGAAAACGCTGAAGAGAATGAACATGTCTTCTTGTTTTGCCGTGTCGCGATTATCGACGCGCCGCGGCGCATATATCCAGGAAATCGGAAGCCACCAGGGCGGCGCCACCGATGAGTCCCCCGTCCACATCCGGCTGGGCGAAAAGTTCGGCCGCATTGGCCGGCTTGACGCTTCCACCGTATAGCACCCGGGTCAGGAGCGAGATATTAGCATCCTTTTTTGCCAGTTGGCTACGGATGCACGCATGAATTTTCTGGACCTTCTCGGGGGTGGCCGTGAGGCCGGTACCGATGGCCCAGACCGGCTCATAGGCCACGACCGCTTCGCAGAAACAGTCCACGCCATTGTGTTCCAGCACTACGGCCAGCTGCCGTCCGATGACCTCTTCGGCTTGGCCGGCTTCGTGCTGCTCCAGGGTCTCACCCAGGCACAGGATCGGCGTCAGTCCTGCTTTCAGCGCCGCCTCGAACTTCTTCGCGAGCAGTTCGTCCGACTCGTGCTGGTACTGGCGACGCTCCGAATGTCCCACCAGCACCCACTTCGCCCCGACGTCGCGCAGCATCGCCCCGGCGATCTCGCCCGTATAGGCGCCCGGCACATGGTGCTCCGACAGGTCCTGCGCACCGAAACCCAGGCCGCGGTCGGCATATTTATGGGTCAGCTCGCCCAGGTAGACGTCCGGTGGGAAGACCAGCACGTCCACGCCGTCGGGGAGATCCTCCACGATCGCGCGGACGAGCTTGTCGGCCATGTCGCGCGAGCCATGCATCTTCCAGTTTCCGGCGACGAGCTTCTTGCGCATGGGAGACATCCAGGCGTGAACAAAGGGGCGGCAGGATAGCGGCGGCACCCTCCCCGGCAAAGCTGCATTGCCGCATGGAAGGCACGGCACGCGCCGTTCACCGAGGGTAACGCAACGTTCGGGCATTTGACCTGATCGGAACCGCCTTCGATGATCGCCCCATGCGTATCCTGAGAATTCTCTTCATAGCCCTCCTCCTCGCCGGTACCGGCGGCGCCTACGCGCAGGCGGACGACACCTCCCCCTCCCAGCAGATCGACAACCTTCGCGGCAAGCTCGACGACATCGAGAAGGCCATGAAGGACGACAAGATCACGGATGCGATCATCGACGAGCTGCGCGGCAAGGCGGCCGACGTCGGTAGCGACGCGCAGAAGCTGTCCGGGTCGCTCCAGCAGGGCCGGGATGCCGCCAAGGCCCGCCTCGACCAGCTGGGCCCCGCCCCTGCCGCCGGCACGAAGGAGGCCCCTGAGCTCGCCGCCACCCGTAAGGACGCGCAGAAAGCCTTCGACGCGGTCGACGCGCAGATCAAACAGGCCGACGGCCTTGCGCTGGAAGCCCAGCAGACGGGCAACCAGCTGTCCGACCTGCGCCGCATCCGCTTCCAGGAATTCGTCTCGCAACGGACGAACTCCCCGCTGTCGCGGCCATTCTGGTCGGAGCCGGCCGCGGCCTTCCCGCGTGATTCCGCGAACCTGCGCGAGTTCGTGGGCACGGTGAAATCAGACCTCGCCGCCAGCTGGAACACCGGCAACCGTATCGCCCTCATCACCTGCGCCCTCCTCGGCCTGCTGCTGATGACGGGCGTGCGCTTCTATATCGAACACCGCGTACGCCATCTGACGGCCAACCGCATGCCGCCGGGAAGGCTGCGCCGTTCCGCGCTGATCCTCGGCATCGCGCTCACCTCCACGCTCACCACCGGCCTGGGCACGCAGTTGCTCTACCTGGGCCTCAACTGGAACGACACCTTCAGCCAGGACACCGACGAGATCGCCCGTTCCATCGTGCGGCTGGTGTTCTTCGGCGCTTTCGTCGCCGGCCTGGGCCGGGCGCTGCTTTCCGTGAAGCGCCCTTCGTGGCGCCTTCCCGCGATCTCCGACCAGACCGCGATCGACCTGCGCCGCTTCCCGATGCTGATCTCGCTGACGGCGGTGCTGTTCTATTTCCTGAAGCAGCTGAACCACACGATCGGCACCAGCCTCGCCGCCACCGTGCTCACCAGCAGCCTGCAGGCGATCGTCTTCACCGTGCTCACCGCGCTCGCCCTGTTGCGCCTGAGCCGCACCCATCGTCACCACGACGACGAGGACACGTCACCGCCGCGGCCCGTGTGGGCAAGCCTGTTCATCGCGGCGGCATGGAGTGCCATCGTGGTCGCATGGCTGGGTCTCCTCACCGGCTACATCGCCTTCGCTTCGTTCATGGCGGGCCAGGTGGTCTGGACGGCAATCGTCATCGCGGCCACGTACCTCGCGATGCGTCTCGTCGACGACCTGTTCGAAGCCCTGCTCTCGGAAAAGGGCCCGATGAGCGCGCGGGCGCAGGCGATCTTCGGCATGCATCCGAAGCTGCTCGACCAGGCCGGCGTGCTGCTGTCCGGCGTGGTGCGTCTCGGCCTGTTCCTGTTCGGCATCACCGCCGTGATGTCGGGCTTCGGTGCCGGCGCCTCCGACATCATGACGCTGGGCAGCAAGCTGCAGTCGCTGAAGATCTACGACGTCGAGCTGAAGCCCAGCCAGATCCTTACCTCCATCGCGCTGTTCTTCCTTGGACTGCTTGCCGTCCGCGTGATCAAGAACTGGATGTCGGAGCAGTACCTGCCGCGGACGAACCTCGATCCCGGCATGCGCAGCTCGCTCACCACGTTGCTGGGCTACGTCGGCGTCGTCATCGTGGTCGCGATCGCCCTGCTGGCGATGGGCCTTTCGGTGCAGAACGTGGCCTGGGTGGCTTCGGCTCTGTCGGTGGGTATCGGTTTCGGCCTGCAGGCGATCGTGCAAAACTTCATCTCCGGCCTGATCCTGCTGGCCGAACGTCCGGTGAAGGTCGGCGACTGGGTCGTGCTGGACGACGCCGAAGGCGATATCCGCCGGATCAATGTGCGCGCCACGGAAATCCAGGTGGCCGATCGTTCGACGATCATCGTGCCGAACTCGTCGTTCATCACGAAGCCCGTGCGCAACATGACGATGTCCAATCCGCAGGGCCGCGTGCTGATCAAACTTCCCATGCCGCTGGACAGCGATCCGGTGCACGTCCGCGACCATATGCTCGAGGCGATGCACTCGCACGCGTCGGTGCAGGAAGCGCCGGCGGCGTCGGTCACGCTGGATAACATCGACCGCGCCGCGATGACGTTCGCCGCGACGTGCTATGTCGGCAGTCCGCGCGACGTCGGCAACGTGAAGAGCGACCTGTTGTTCGACATCATCGCGCGCCTGCGCCAGGCGGAGATTCCCCTGCTGCGGCCGCAGGACCTGGTGCTGCGTTCCGGCGGCAACATGGGCGACCTGATCGGCCCGACCGGGGCCGGCGCGCCGAAGGCTTCGACCGATCCGGACCGCGCGGGCTGACCGGATCGGGCGGGCCGAAGCCCTGCGGCGTCTGTCCTCAGGACATGCCGACCGCAGGGTGCGCTTCTCGAAGCTTACTTCTCGACGGGGGCCAGACGGAGGTCCTGGAAGTCGAAGCTGAAATCGGTAAGCGGCGACACCGGCTCCATGCGGACCTCGCGCACCTTGCCGTCCGGATCAAGCGCGAAGTTGACGAAGGCATCGCCGTTGAGCGAGCGGTCATCCCAGTGGGCGATGAACGTGTCGTGCTGCCACGGCTCCAGCGTGCCGGTGAGCTGCGCGGTCTTGGTGAAGGTCATGACCAGCTTGCCGCCCTGCTTCGCCACCTTGACATCGCCGTACCACGGATCGCGGTACGTGCCGACGTAGCCGTCCAGTGGCAGCGACGGCTTCGAGCCCTTCGCACGCGCGGCCTCGTGCTTCTTCATGCTGTCGTCGGCGTTGCCCTCGGACTTCTTGACGCTGGCCGCGTAGGCCGCGCTCCAGTCGGTCTTCGGTGCATCCATGAAGGCATCCAGCGCGCGCATCGTCACGGCCTGGAACGCGGCGCCGGATTCCTGGTTGGTCAGCACCACGATGCCGAGCTTGAGGTCGGGAACCATGGTCAGGCGCGACACCATGCCGGGCCAGCCGCCGGTATGCCACACGAGCTTGTGGCCACGGTAATCCGAGACGAACCAGCCCTCGCCGTAACCGGAGAAGTTCGGCTTGGTGGCCTTGAGTTCGGGCACGCTGGGTTCGGAGATATGGATGGGCGTGAGCAACGACCACATCTCGTCCTGGCGCTTCTCGCTGAACAGGCGCTGCTCCTTGCCCGACGCATCGGTGTACTTGCCACCGGCCAACTGCATGTTCATCCACTTGGACAGGTCATGCACGCTGGTATAGATGCCGCCGGCGGTCGGATTGTTGCTCCATGACATCGCCGGGACCGGCTTGAGGTCCTTGAAGTCGAACTTGGCGTGGCCCACGGCGATATCGTCGTTCGGACCGATGGTGTCCGGCGCGTGCGACTGCGTTTCGGTCATGCCAAGCGGCTGGAAAATGCGCTCGCGAACGAAGTCGGCCCATGGCTTTCCGGACACCTGCTCGATCACCAGGCCAGCGACCGCGAAGAGGATGTTGTCGTAGGCGTACTCGGCGCGGAAGCTGTTGGTCAGCGGCACGTAGCGCAGGCGCTGCACCACTTCCTTCGTGGTGTAGGAGGTCGCGGGCCAATACAGCAGGTCGCCTGCGCCGAGGCTGAGGCCGCTGCGATGTGCCAGCAGGTCACGTACGCGCATCTCGCGCGTCACATACGGATCGGACATCTGGAACCATGGCAGGCGATCTACCACGCGATCGTTCATGTCCAGCTTCTTCTCGTCGGCGAGGATCGCCAGCGACGCGGCGGTGAACGCCTTTGTGTTCGACGCGATGGCGAACTGCGTATGCGCGTCCACCTTGGCCGGATCGCCGAGCTTGCGCACGCCCGAACCCATCTCGAGCACGATCTTGCCGTCCTTCACGATCGCCACCGCGATGCCCGGCACGTCGAACTGCTTGCGCGTGGCGTCCACGTAGGCGTCGAAGTCGGCGAGCGCCGCAGGACGCGCATCGCTGCCGATGGCACTCGGAGCCGCCGCGGTGTCTTGGGCGTGGGCGGCTAGCGCGAAGGCGAAACTGGTGACGCCAAAAGCGAGAAGCTGGTGGAGGCGCGGCATGGAGGGTCCCGGCGGGAAAAGAGTGCCGGAACTATTCCACGCCGCGCCCGCCGGGGGAAGGGAACGATCAGGCCTTGCTTTTCTGGCTGAAGATGACGCTGCCCAGGATGATCGCTCCGGCCAGGGCCATCGTCGGGGTCAGCGCCTCACCCAGGAACATCCATGCCCAGCCCACGCCGAACAGCGGCACCAGGTAGGTCGACGTGGCCGCGCGCGGGGCGCCGATCCGCTGGATCAGGCGGAAGTAGAAGGCGTACGCGAGGCCCGTCGACAGCACGCCGAGGGCGACCACGGCGATCCACGACTTCGTCGGGATGGCGGCTTCCGGCCACGTGAGGATGCCCAGCGGCGCCATGAGAAGCGTCGCGCCGAGCAGGCAACCGGCGGCCACCGCCGTGGGGGCGATGTCGGAAAGGTATTTCTTGATCAGGTTGGCGGCCAGGCCGTAGCAGAACGATGCGGCCGCGCCGGCCAGTGCCGCAGGCGCGACGTTTTCGCCGGCGGTACGGCCACTGGCCAGCACCACCACGCCGACGAAGCCCGCGACGAGTGCGATGGCCTTCCGCGTACCGATCTTCTCGCCGAAGCCGACGAACGCCACCAGCGCCGCGAAGAGCACGGTCATGCTGTTGGCGATGGCGCCGATGCCCGCCGGCGCGCGCTCCGCGCCCCAGGCGAACAAGGTGAACGGAATCGCGGCGCTGAGGGCACCCATCAGGAGCATCTTCCACAGATGCGCGGCGCGGATGGTCTTGCGGGCACGCCACAGCAGCGGCAGGAGGATGACCGAGCCAAACAACAGCCGCGTGGCGACCATGGGGAACGGACCGAAATCCTTGGCTGCGACGCGCATGAAAAGGAACGATCCGCCCCAGATCGCGCCCAGCGCCACCAGTTCCACGGGGGTGCGCCAGTCGCGCTCGGCGGGGGCGATCGAATCGATGGGGGTCTCGACGGCGGACATGCGAACCTCACTTGTGGCTAGTGTGTATTTTCGCTGGAACCAGGAGGCGCACAAGCGCATCCTTTGCAAGCCAGCCTCTCATTTTATTCACCCCTCCGATGCGCTCAGCCCTGCTCCCCGCCCTTGCCGCGTTCGCCTCCGCCGCCAGGCACCAGAACTTCGCCCATGCCGCGGAAGAACTGCATCTCACCGCCAGCGCGGTGAGCCATCACGTGCGCAAGCTGGAGACCTCGCTCGGGGTCAGCCTGTTCCAGCGGCACGCCCGTGGCGTGGCCCTGACGCCGGAGGGCCGCCTGCTGGCCGACGCGGCCGGTTCGGCGCTGGCGGAGGTCGAGTCCGTGCTGGACAGCCTTCGCCAGCATCGCCGCGATAACGGCCTGCGCCTGAGCGTACTGCCCTCCCTCGCAGCCAACTGGCTGACGCCGAGGCTACGCCGGTTCATCGACGCCCATCCGACGATCCGGCTGTCGATCGACACGGATCGTTCCCTGGTACGTTTCGATGAAGGCGGTCCCGACCTGGGGCTTCGCTATGGATTGGGTCAATGGCCCGGCCTGACCTCGCGTTTCATCATGGACGATTCCCTCCAGCCGCTCGCCTCGCCCGAACTGGCGGACCGCGTGCAGACGCCCGAGGATGTCGCTGCCCTGCCCTTGCTCACGGATATCGCCCCTGAAGGCTGGCGCGAGTGGTTCCGCGTCGCGGGCGTGCGTTATCCGCGCGGTGGCACGATGCACACGATCAGCGATTCGGCGGATGGCTTGAACGCGGCGGCGTCGGGACTGGGCGCGGTGCTCGCCAGGACGCGGTTGGCGACGGCGCATCTCGCGGATGGGCGACTGGTACGACTACCGGGGCCGGAGCTGCCGACGCGTTATGCCTACTACATCGTGCATTCCGCACACCGCCCGCCTTCGGCCGCAGCGCTGGCGTTCATCGGGTGGCTGGAGCGCGAGGCCCTGGAGGCTCGGGGCTAGGTTTTTTCGCCGCTGAAGCGGCTCCCACACGTCTGCGCAGGCCTCCCAGGTCCACGCAAAACCCACCTGCCCACAGCAGCCCTATGCAGCAGCCGCAGGCTCTGTGTGGGAGCCGCTTCAGCGGCGATCCCGGTGCAGCGAGGCACCCCTAAACCACCCCAACAAATCCACCCGTCTGATGCGCCCACAACCGCGCATACAACCCGCCATGCGCAATCAGCTCCGCATGCGTGCCCGTTTCCACGATCGCCCCGTGCTCCATCACCACCAGCCGATCCATCTTCGCGATGGTCGACAGGCGATGGGCGATCGCGATGACCGTCTTGCCGCGCATCAGGGTCTCCAGGCTCTCCTGGATCGCCGCTTCCGCCTCGGAATCCAGCGCGGACGTGGCTTCGTCGAGAACGAGGATCGGCGCATCTTTCAGCAGTACACGCGCGATGGCGATGCGCTGGCGCTGGCCGCCGGAAAGCTTCACGCCACGCTCGCCCGCATGCGCGTCGAAGCCGGTGCGGCCTTCGCCGTCGGAGAGCCCCGGGATGAACTCATCGGCGCGCGCCTGGCGCACGGCTTCGAACATCTGGACTTCGGTCGCGTCGGGCCGCCCGTACAGCAGGTTGTCGCGAATCGACCGGTGCAGCAGCGACGTATCCTGCGTCACGACACCGATGTTCGAACGCAGCGATTCCTGGGTCACCTTCGCGACATCCTGGCCGTCGATGAAGATGTGCCCGTCCTCGAGATCGTAGAGGCGCAGCAGCACGTTCACCAGCGTCGACTTGCCCGCACCGGACGGGCCGACCAGGCCGATCTTCTCGCCCGGTCGCACGATGAGGTCCAGGCCACCGATGACGCCACCGGCCTTGCCGTAATGAAAATGGATGTTGTCGAAGCGGACTTCACCCTTGGTCACGCGCAGAGGCAACGCATCGTCGCGATCGACCACCGTGCGTTCCTGCGCGAGCGTGGTGATGCCGTCCTGTACCGTGCCCACGTTGTCGAAGATGCCGTTGACCACCCACATGATCCAGCCGGACATGTTGTTGATACGGATCACCAGGCCCACGGCGAGCGCCACCTGTCCCGTGGACACCGTGCCGCGCGACCACAACCAGAGGGCCAGCGCGCTGGTCCCCGCGATCAGCAATCCGTTGAGCGACGTGATGGCCACGTCCATCGACGTGATCATGCGACTGGACGAACGCACCTTGTCGGTCTGCTCGCGCATCGCTTCCTTGGCGTATTCCTCTTCGCGGTGGGTGTGCGCGAACAGCTTCAGCGTCATGACATTGCTGTAGCCGTCGACGATGCGCCCCATCAGCTTGGATCGCGCTTCGGACGCTTTCCAGGAACGCTCCTTCACCCGCGGCACGAAGAACACCAGCATGCCGATGTAACCCGCGATCCAGAGTACCAGCGGCATCGCCAGCCAGATGTCCGCCTTGGCGAACAGGTAGATCGAGGTTCCCGCATAAACGCTCACGTACCAGAGCGCGTCCACCACCTGCACGGCGGATTCGCGGAGGGCGGGTGCCGTCTGCATGATGCGGTTGGCGATGCGACCGGCGAAGTCGTTCTGGAAGAACGCCAGGCTCTGCTTCAGCACATAGCGATGGTGCTGCCAGCGCACCATGTTGGTCATGCCGGGGTTGAGCGTCTGGTTCACCAGCAGGTCGTGAAGGCCGATGGACAGCGGCCGCAGCACGACGACCACGAACGCCATCCACGTAAGCGTGCGCCAGTGGGTCTGGAAGAACACCGCGGCGGGTGTCTTCTGCGCCATGTCGACCACCCGCCCAAGGAAGTCGAACAACGCCACCTCGATCAGCGCGACCGCCAGGCCAACCACGAGGGCAGCGGCGAACACCTTCCACACCTGGCGCAGGTAGTAGGCATAGAAGCGCACGACACCCTTCGGCGCCGGGCGATCCGGCGCCTCGCGGAAGATGTCGATGAGGGACTCGAACCAGCGAAATATCATCGCCGCATTGTAGTCCGCCGGAATGACAACGGCATGTGCAGCCGCCCCTGCCGCCAGGGCAGGCTCACGCCATGGCCGCGCGCCTGCCGAGGAGCCGGTCCAGCGCCACGAAGGCCAGGCCCAGCACGAGGAAGAGCACGCCAACGAGGGCCGAGTTCACCAGCACCGCACCGTACCCGAGCTTGTCCACGTCCATGAACGGATAGGGATACTCATGCATGATCGCGCCACGGATGAAGGTCCACACCGCGAAGACGAGCGGGAAACCCAGCCAGCATGCGGCGTCACGCCAGACCAGCGTGCCGTGCGGCAGCAAGGCGATCCACCAGACCAGGTAGAGCACCGGCACCACGTAATGCAGCGAACGGTCCGCGATGAGCTGCGGACCGAGCGGGTGCCAGAGCGACTGCAACAGCGTCGCGTAGATCAGGCAGGTGACCGTGATCGACAGTGCCGCGAGGCCGCGCACCCGCGGCCCGCGCCAGAACCTCAGGAAGCCCCAGTTACCGCCCATCGCCGCGGACGTGGCCACCAGGCCCACGAGGACGTTCGACAGGATCGTGAAGAAACTGAAGAAACGCAGCAGCACCATGCCCTGGCTGTCGGACCACATCGACAGCCAGTACTGCAACATGAGTGCCGGCCACGCCACGGCCGCGACGACGATGGCGAACAGGTTGGAAATGGCGGCGGTGCGGGGCGACATGGTGCGTCCGCTTACCGGGGCCAGGCGTTGTTCGAGCGATCGCGATCCGGAATCACATGGTCCGGATCGATCTCAGCGCGGACGATCTTACGGTCGCCCGGCACGCTCACGTCGAAGGTCTTGTGCTGCTGCCACGTCTCCACCGGCACGCGGATATCGCGCGTGGTCTTGTCGTCGAAGGTGACGCGCAGGGTCGCGGGCATTACCAGCTGGTCGCGATTCTCGATCGTCACCGTGGAGCCATCGACCTTGGTCACCGCCACGTCCAGCTGCCAGTTGTTCGCGTACCAGCCGCGCCAGAACCAGGACAGGTCCTCACCTGCCTCGCTCTCCATCAGGCGGAAGAAATCCGACGGCGACGGATGCTTGTAGGCCCACGTGGCGATGTATTTGCGGAACGCCGGGTCGAAGCGCTCCGGTCCGATGATCTGCTCGCGCAGGAGCACGAGGCCCAGGGCGGCCTTGAAGTACGTCGCCGGATGGCGGTACTTCTCCTTGACCATGTCGGCGCCCATCAGCAGCGGCGGTGCATCCGCATCGGCCAGCAACGGCAGGATCTCATCGACCGGATTGCCACCCTTCGGCGCGTACTCGCCGTCGCGCTTCGGTGCGAATTCGCCGTGGTTGAACGCGTCTGCCTCGTAGACGTCGATGAAGGTGTTGAAGCCTTCGTCCATCCACGCGTTGCGGCGTTCGTCGCTGCCCACGATCATCGGGAACCAGGTGTGACCGATTTCGTGCGCGGTCACCATGTGCAGCGGCTTCGCCGGTGCCTTCATCGGATCGAACACGATGCCCGGGTATTCCATGCCGCTGGCCGCCGAGCCCGCCTCGTTGATCGCGACCGGATAGGGATACGGATACCACTTGGTCGAGAAGTGCTCGACCGAGGCCTTCAGGTATTCGGTCGAACGGCCCCAGCTCTTGTCGCCGACGCTTTCCACCGGGTACACCGACATGGCGAGCGCCTTCTTGCCCTCGGGCAGGTTGATCCGCGCCGCATCCCACACATAGGCCGTCGACGCGCCGAAGGCCACGTCGCGCGTGTTCTTCATGCGGAACTTCCAGGTGAGCGTGCCGCCCTTCTTCGGCCGGCTGGCCGGATCGACGACCTCTTCCGGGGTGCGGATCATCACCGTCTTGTCGCTCTCGCGTGCCTTGGCCAGGCGCTCGCGCTGCGTCGCGGTCAGCACGTCGTCGGGGTTCACCAGCTCACCGGAACCGGCGACGATCATGTCCGACGGCACGGTGATCGCGTAGTCGAAATCGCCGTACTCGAGATAGAACTCGCTGTTGAGGTAGGGCGCGGTATCCCAGCCACGCAGGTCGTCGTAGACGCACATGCGCGGATACCACTGGGCCATCTCGTAGATGGCGCCGTTCTTCGACGGGGCGAAGCCCGTACGGCCGCCGAAGTCGCCAGGCAGATCGTAGGAATATGCGATGGTCAAGGAGATCTTGCCGCCGCGGGCGGCGAGGGCCTCGGGCAAGCGCACCTGCATGCGCGTGTCGCTGACCACATAGGTGGCGTTCGTGCTCTTGCCGCCCTGCTCGATGGTGACCGACGCGATGCGGTAGCCGTCCGTGTGGCGCTTTTCCATCTTGCCCGAGGTGAAGTTGCCACGCGCGTCCGCGGTGAAGCGGTTCTCGTCGAGTTGCAACCAGAGCACGTCCAGCGCGTCGGGGCTGTTGTTCGTGTAATGGATCGTCGCCTTGCCCGTCATCGTGCTCTTGACGGGATCGAGCGTGGCGGCGAGGTCGTAGTCCGCGCGGTTCTGCCAGAACATGGGTCCGGGCATGCCACTGCCCGAGCGGTAGGCATTGACCGCCTGCGGATAGTCGAAGGGAGCAAAGGTCTCGCGTGGATCGAAGGTGGCGGCCGTGGCACCGAGCGCCCCAGCGAGGGCGATGGCGGCAAACGACAGGCGGGCAACGTTTTTCATCGGGGACACTCGTGGGACGACCCCTGAGCGTAACCGGCAATCGAATGCGGCCTCTACCGTGCCGAAAGTCAGGTCGCGATAACCTGCGTGGACGGATCGTTGGTTACAATACTTCCCGTGCAAGCTCATCGACCATGCGGCGTTGGCCCGGCAAGCGACTTCCGGGGCCCCAGACCTGGGGCAGTCATCCACCCGTATGCCTTGCATCCGGCGTGGGTAGCCGCATATCCCCCACGTTCCATACTTCGAGGACCCCACGAATGAAAATCGGTTTGATCGGACTGGGCCGCATGGGCGGCAACATCGCCCGTCGCCTGATGAGGGACGGTCACCAGACCGTGGTCTACGACAACAATGCCGACGCCCGCGCGAAGCTGGCGGCGGACGGCGGCGAAGCCGTCGAGTCGCTGGAAGCCATGATCAAGGCGCTGCCCTCCCCCCGCGTGGTATGGGTCATGCTGCCGGCGGGCGAGATCACCGAGACGACCATTGCCAGGCTCAGCGAGCTGATGAGCAAGGACGACATCGTCATCGACGGCGGCAATACCTTCTACAAGGACGACGCCCGTCGTGCGGAAACGCTCGCCACGAAGGGCCAGCACTACGTGGACGTCGGCACGTCCGGTGGCGTGTGGGGCCTCGAGCGCGGCTACTGCATGATGATCGGCGGCGACAAGCCGACCGTCGACTACCTCGACCCGATCTTCAAGACCCTCGCCCCGGGCGCCGGTGACATCCCGCGCACCGAAGGCCGCGAAGGCCGCGATCCGCGCGTCGAGAATGGCTACATGCATGCCGGTCCGGCGGGTGCCGGCCACTTCGTCAAGATGATCCACAACGGCATCGAGTACGGCATGATGCAGTCGTTCGCGGAAGGCTTCGATATCCTGAAGAACCGCAACGCCGGCCACCTGCCCGAGCGCGAGCGCTACCAGCTCGACATGGCCGACATCGCCGAAGTGTGGCGTCGTGGCAGCGTCGTGTCGTCGTGGCTGCTCGACCTCACGGCCAGCGCGCTGGCCAAGGGTCCGGAGCTGGACAACTACTCGGGCTACGTCGACGACTCCGGCGAAGGCCGCTGGACGATCAACGCCGCCATCGAGCAGGCCGTCCCCGCCGAGGTTCTCACCTCCGCGCTGTTCGCCCGCTTCCGTTCGCGCCAGGACCACACCTACGCCGAGCGCCTGCTGTCGGCCATGCGCATGGGCTTCGGTGGCCACATCGAAGGCCGTGGCAAGCCGCCGAAAGAAGGCGAACACTCGTAAGCCTCCCCCTGTGGAAGTAGCTCCCTCCACGAAGTGGCTCCCTCCATGGGAGCCGCTCCCTCTGTGGGAGCCGCTTCAGCGGCGATAAGGCGTAGCCTCCTGTGGGAGCCGCTTCAGCGGCGATAAGGCATAACTGAAGCGCTCCCACAGGAACCACCTCAGCCCTTACCATCCAGCTCGTTCAACCGCTGGCGCCAGCCCTCCGGCGTCTGCGGCTTGATGAACAGCGCGACGATCGGCAGCTTCGCCTCCTTCGTTCGTGCCTCGATGGTTCGCACGCATTCCTCGATTTCCACCGTGGTGAGGCGGTCGTCGAACGCCGCCGACAGCGCCACCAGCACATGGTCCGGCCCCACCTGCACGGTAAGCACGCCGTTGACCGCCTCCACGCCCTCCACGCGTCCCGCAATCGAACACACCTGGGCCAGCAACCTGGGTTGCGCCGGTTCGCCGATGAGCAAGGCCTTGCTTTCGCGTGCCAGCAGGATGGATGCCAGGGCCAGCACCACCGCGATGCCGATCGACGCCCAGCCATCGAGGCGTGGATCGTTCAGCGCGTGCGACAGGTAGATGCCCACGCCCGCGATGGCGAGACCGATCAGGGCGGCGCTGTCCTCGAACAGAACGGAAAATGTGGTCGGATCCTTCGTCGTGCGGAATGCCTCGAAGTAGCCGAGCTTGCCCTTCCGTCGCTGGACGCTCTTCAGGGACAGCCACCACGACGTCCCCTCGAACAGCATGCCGACGGCAAGCACGATGTAATTCATGGTGGGATCGCGTAACGGCTCCGGCACCAGGATGTGATTGACACCCTCGTACAGCGAGAACCCCGCGCCGAGTGCCAGCACGAGCAAGGCGACGATGAAGCTCCAGAAATACAGTTCGCGTCCGTAACCCAGCGGATGCTGCCGGTTGGGCGGCCGCTGCGAACTGCGCAGCCCATGCAACAGCAGCACTTCATTGACGCTGTCGACGAGGGAATGCACGCCTTCGGAAAGCATGGCGGAACTGCCGCTGATGCCCGCCGCGATGAACTTCGCGATGGCGATGCCAACGTTGGCAGCGAGTGCGGCGTAGACGACAACTCGTGAGCTATGGGCCATGAACCGCGATTCCCCTCGCCGTCTTCGGATACGACATACCATTCGGACACGACACCCCTGTGGGAGCCGCTTCAGCGGCGATCCC
>DATNJP010000008.1:0-5368 GCA_035603855.1 Luteibacter sp.
CCGTGGTCGCGCTGCCTTTATGGAGCGTGCTCGACGGCCTCCTGGGTCATTCCGTGCATGCCGCGGCGTGGGCCGCCCGCTTCGATGGATTGATGTTCGCGGATGTCACCGCGTCGTTGCGGGATGCCAACCACTGGAAAGGCATGGCCTTCGTCGCCGGCGCCTTCCTCACGCTGGCGATCTCGCCATTCCTCACGGGCATGGCGGTAGCCGGTGGCCGCGCCAATCGTCCGCTGGGTTTCGGTGGACTTCTGCAGGGTGGCGCGACGGAGTACGGGCGCATGCTCCGCCTGTTGATCCTGTCCCTGATCCCCTACGCGGTGTTCGCGTTCGTGGCCTACGCTGCCTCGTCGTTCGCCGACGAGAAGGTGGACGCCGCGTTGCTGCCGTCGCGCGCGGATCTGTTCGAACATGGCGCCTTGGCGGTGACGCTGATCTTCTTCGTGATCGCTCAGGCCGTCGTCGAGTCGGCGCGCGCGCAGTTCATCGCCGATATCGGCCTGCGTTCGGCTTTCCGCGCGCTGGGACGCGGCTTCATGCAGTTCGTCCGCAGGCCGTTCGCGACGCTGTTCGTCTACCTGGTGATCACGCTCGTGGGCACGAGCCTCGCCGTGCTGATCGCTTCATGGCGAGGCCATGCGACGGCGGTAGGCAGCGGCTTGCCGGTGGGTTTCCTGATCGTGCAGCTTGGCGTCATCGTGGTGGCATGGATGCGCACCGCGCGCCTGCTGGCGCTGGCCGGCATCTCGGCGGTGAACCCGCATCGGCGCCGCCGCACGGATTTCGCCCCGGCTTTGTAACGCGCTTCAGCCCGCGCGACGGACTTCGCGGTGCGGCGGGTAGTACGCGAACAGGTGCGTCGCGCCGCCGAGGAAATCGATGTTGTCGATGTGTTCGCCGCCGAGGCGTTCGGCCACGTGGTCGGATGCCTCGTTACCGATGCGGACGAGACTGATCACGCGCTGCGCGTGCATCTGCTTCCAGGCGAAATCGAGGATCGCTTCGCCTGCTTCGGTGGCGTAACCGTGATGGCGGTGTTCCGGCTTGAGCATCCAGCCCAGTTCCAGGTCGGGCCAGCCCTCGGGCTTCATCAGGCCAGCACGGCCGATGAACTCGCCGGTGTCCTTCAGCTCGATCGCCCACATGCCACAACCACGCAGCGCCCAGTGGCCGAGCAGCATCGCCATCGAGCGCCAGGCGTTCATGCGATCGAGTGGTTGGCCGTCACCGATCCAGCGCGTGCTCTCGGCGTCCGCGAGCATGGCCGCGTAATCGTCGAAGTGGCGTTCGGTGAGGGCGGTGAGCCGCAGGCGCGGCGTTTCCAGAACGGGAATGTCAATTGCCATCGAAGTAACCAGGTGTCAGCCGAGCAGGCCAGCCAGAGCTTTAGTGCTCATGGCGAGACTTTCCGGCCAGGACAAGCCGGTTATTTTCTCACCAGTCGCGGCGTCATGGAAGCTCTCGTCCTGCCCCGGAGCGAGAAGATGGCGATAATCCACCGTGATTTCAGTGCCTTGGGCCAGATCCTTCGTGGCAAAGATGAAGCCGAGGTGCCACAGGCCCGTCGGCTCGAAGCTGTGATTGACGTAGCACTCGTCCGGCCAGTCGGTGGACACCGTGTAGCGGTCCTCGAACCAGCGAGCGGCGGCGTAGAGGTCGGCCGACAGGGCGGGTGAGCCCGTGATCTCGGCCCAGCTGTGCGTGCGATCGATCTGGTCGGGCGCCGTGACGATGCGCCCGGCGGCCACGAATTCGTCGACGAACAAACCCTTGCCGGCGCCGGGAATGGCGGAATCGGCGATACGGTAACGCGGCAGGATCATCGGTTCATCAAGCCCCTGTTCCCAGCGGAAGCGCAAGTGCGCCGCCGGCATGGGGCGCGAGTGTAGCGCGTTCGGCCGGCGGCGGAAGGGGGCTCCGGTACGGACGGCCCCCCGCCTGGCGTCCCGCGGCTCAGTCTTCCTCGCCGCCCGCCTTGGCCTTGGCCGAGCGGCTCGGCTTCGCCTTCTTCGCCGGCTTGCCGCCATCGACCTGGATGGCATCGCGGTTGCGCTCGACCAGGGAGGCACCGATGCCCTTGACCTCGCTGAGCTGGTCGGCCGATTCGAATGCGCCGTTCGCCTCGCGCCAGGCGACGATCGCCTGCGCCTTGGCGAGGCCGACGCCATCGAGCGATTGCGCCAGCGTCGGGGCATCGGCGGTGTTGATGTTCACGGGCGTGGACGCGTACGCCAGTGGCGCAAGGAGGAGGGCGGCGAGCGTGACGAGGTAGCGTTTCATGATGGGTCTCCACTAGGCAGCGTCGGTTGACGCAGGGGCACTCTGCGTCGCGCCGCGTGTCCCGCGAACTGGCCTTGCGATGAAATGCGCGTGCGTGCGGACCCTTCGCGCGGCGGCATCGTTGCCGACATCGCCGGGGGCATCGCCGTCGTCGCTGTTACAATCGGTCTTTATCCCATCGAGTCCAGTCAGCCATGGATACCTCCCGCATTTCTTCCTTCATCGGCGGCCTCTGGGACGCGGAAATCGTCCCGCAGCTGGTCGAGTACATCCGCATCCCGAACAAGTCGCCGATGTTCGACGCGCAGTGGCGGGAACACGGCTACATGGACCAGGCGGTCACGCTGATGGAATCCTGGGCGCGGTCCAAACTGGGCGCGCTGGAAGGGGCTTCGCTAGAGGTCGTCCGCCTGGAAGGTCGCACGCCGCTCATCTACATCGACGTTCCCGCGCAGGGCGTGCAGGGCAAGGGCACGGATGAAACGGTTGTCCTCTACGGCCACCTCGACAAGCAGCCGGAGATGACGGGCTGGGCGGAGGATCTCGGTCCGTGGACGCCGGTGCTGAAGGGAGACAAGCTTTACGGGCGCGGTGGCGCGGACGACGGATACGCCATCTTCGGATCGCTGGCTGCGCTGCTCGCGCTGCGCGATCAGGGCGTACCGCACGCGCGCTGCGTGATCCTCATCGAAGCCTGCGAGGAATCCGGCAGCTACGACCTGCCGTATTACGTCGACCACCTGGCCGACCGCATCGGCAACCCGGCGCTGGTCGTGTGCCTCGACTCGGGCTGTGGCAACTACGACCAGCTCTGGCTCACGACGTCGCTGCGCGGCATGACCGGCGGCAACCTCACGGTGCAGGTGCTGGAAGAGGGCGTGCATTCCGGTGACGCGTCCGGCGTGGTGCCCTCCAGCTTCCGCATCCTTCGCGACATCCTCAGCCGCCTGGAAAACCCGCAGACGGGCGAAATCGTGCCGCGCGAGTTGTACGTGGACATCCCGCCGCAGCGGCTGGAGCAGGCGCGTCGTTCCGCCGAGGTACTTGGCACGGCCGTGTACGACAAGTTCCCCTTCGTCGACGGCATGAAGCCCGTGACCAGCGACCTTTCCGAGCTCGTGCTCAACCGTACCTGGCGTCCGCAGCTGGCGGTGACGGGCATCGGTGGCATGCCGGCGCTCGACAGCGCGGGCAACGTGCTGCGCCCGAAGACGGCCGTGAAGCTCAGCTTGCGCGTGCCGCCCACGTTGTCGGGTGCGCAGGCCGGACGCTTCCTGAAGGAGCTGCTCGAAAAGGATCCGCCGTACGGCGCCAAGGTCACCTTCGATCTCGAGAAGGACGGTAGTGGCTGGAATGCGCCCGCGCTGTCGCCCTGGCTCGAGGAAGCCGTCGCCAAGGCGTCGGAGCACTACTTCGGTGCGCCGGCCGCATACATGGGCGAAGGCGGCAGCATTCCCTTCATGGGCATGCTTGGCGAGAAATTCCCGCAGGCGCAGTTCCTCATCACCGGCGTACTCGGCCCGCATTCGAACGCGCATGGCCCGAACGAATTCCTGCACATCCCGACCGGCAAGCGCGTGAGCATGGTCGTGGCCGATGTCGTGGCGCGCCACTTCCAGGAAGCGTCGAAGGCATGACCGCCGACACCGGCACGCTTGCCGGTCGCCTGGCGGCTGTGCGGGCGTCGATCGACCTCGCGTGCCGCGAGGCGGGGCGCGACCCTGCCGGCGTGAACCTCCTGCCGGTCAGCAAGACCTTCGGCGAAGAGGTGGTACGCGAGGCCGTGGGCCTTGGCTTGCGCCGCTTTGGCGAGAACAAGGTGCAGGAGATCCAGGCCAAGTCGACGGCGCTGGCCGACGAAGCACTGGACTGGGTCGTCATCGGACACCTGCAGACCAACAAGGCGAAGGCGGTGGCGAAGGTCGCCGCCGAGGTGCAGTCGCTGGATCGCCTCGACCTTGCCGTGGCGCTCGACAAGGCACTCCAGGCCCAGGGCAGGGCCATCGACGTGCTCGTGCAGGTGAAGACCTCGCGGGAGGAAAGCAAGTTCGGACTCCCGCCCGACGCGCTCCCCGCCTTTCTCAACGCGTTGAAGGCGTTCCCCTCGCTACGCCTGCGCGGACTGATGACGCTTGCCGAAGCGTCAGACGATGAAGCCGTCGTGCGGGGGTGTTTCCGCCAGCTGTATCACCTGCGTGACAGCGCAAGGGACGCGGGCCACCCCGTCGATCGCCTCTCGATGGGCATGAGCGGCGACTTCGCCCTCGCCATTGCGGAGGGCAGTACCGAGGTGCGCATCGGCAGTGCGATCTTCGGGGCAAGGTCGTACAACCCGTAACGAGACCCAATGCACAAATTCGGTGTGCCAAGTCCTCGAAATGGCCTCCCGTGTGCTCACATACGTGAAGGCAAGTCCTTAAATCCGTTCAGGAATTCCGCCCGCAAACCGCAGTTTCCTGCGACTTCTCTGAATGTTTCCTAGGAATGTCAGTTTTTAACTTTATGCCAACAACTTGTTGAATCCGGTTTGGTAACTTCACCGCTCGTTCACGGTCGTCCCGCGTTCACGGCGGCTTAACTCCACGATGAAAAGGCCATTCCGCTCATGCGTTTAAAGCGACTGACCGCTCTCGCGTTAGCCTCCTGCTGTATCGCCGCCGTAACACCCGCCATTGCCGACACCGTCACTGCCCCGCAGGGCCTCGACCAGTCCGCTACGCTTCTCCTGACCGACCTGCCGGTCTTCGCTCCGGCGACCGCGCTGGCCCAGTCCGCCGTTCCCGATGCCTCCTCGCTGATCGCGCCGCCCAAGGCCGCCACCACCCAGGTCGCTTCCAACGATGACACCTCGGCCGACGATGACGACGACAGCCTCGTCGCCGCGGCCACCGACAAGCTCGCCGGCCACGTCGACGGCCATGCCCGCGAAGCGCTCCTGGCTTTCGCCATGAAGCTGCGCGACATCCGTTACCACCGTGGCGGTCGCGCGCCGTCCACGGGCTTCGATTGCAGCGGCTTCGTCCGCTACGTGTTCATGCACAGCATCGGCCTCGACCTCCCGACCAACTCGGCCAGCCAGTTCCTCGCC
>DATNJP010000009.1:0-6774 GCA_035603855.1 Luteibacter sp.
CGTCCGTGCCGGGTGCATGGAACGCGATCGCCGCGGCGTCGGGGTCCGCACGGTCGGCCATGTCGGTGCCATCGATCATGGCGCCGTCCAGTTCCGCGTGGTCGGCGTCCAGCCAGAGCGCGCAGGCGCGCGGCCAGTCCAGCGTCGTTTCGAGGGCGGCGTCGCCGATCAATACGGTCATGCGCGCGTCAGCGAGGATCTCGCGCAGGCGCGCGGTCGGGTCGGCGCGGTCGAGCAGGAGCGCGGTGCTTCCGGTCTTCGCGATGGCCAGCAAGCCGGCGATGCGATCGGTGCCCGGGTCGACGCAAAGGCCGACCACGCTACCGCGCGTGGCGCCACGGTCGCGCAGCAGCGCGGCCATGCGTGCGGTGCGCTTCATCAGCGCGGCGTAGGTGACCTGGCGTGAGCCGTGCACCAGGGCGACGGCATCGGGCGACGCCTTGGCGGCCTCGTCGACCAGCGCGTAGAGGTCTGCCGTGAGGCGTGCCGTGGCATTGCTGGTGTTCCAGTCGCGCATGCGTTCGCGCTCGGCCGCCGTGGCGGCGGTGAGCACGCCGACCGCGATCGCCGGGTCGGTGGCTACCGTGCGCATCATGCCCAGGTAACGCTCGCGCATCAGGCGCGCGGTGTCGGCTTGCAGCAGGTCGGCGTTATAGGTGACGCCGCCGACCATGCCGGCATGGCCTTCGAGGAACCAGAGACCCAGGTCTTCGGTAGCGGCGCTCTGGAACAGCAGGATCTGTTCGTGCGCGAGGCCGCCCCAGTCGATGTTGCGCTGGCGGGCGTCCTGGAAGGAGAACAGGGCCTGGTAGAGCGTGGCACCGGCACCGTGGCCGACCTTCAGCTCGCGCTGCAGGTATTCCAGCGGGACATCCGGGTGGCCGAAGGCTTCGATTGCCGTGCGCTTCACGTGGCGCACGAACTCGAGGAAGGACAGTGCGGGATCCACGCTCACATGCAGCGGCAGCAGGTTGTTGAAATAGCCCATGACCGATTCGACCTCGGTCTGGTTGCGGCCGCGCACCGGTGTGCCGACCACGAGGTCGTGCTGGCCGGCGGAGCTGGATAGCATCGCGAAGTACAGCGCGAGCAGGGTCATGTTGAGCGTGGCATCCGCCTGGCGGGCCACTTCATGCATCGCGTCGGTGTCTTCGCGCGACACGCGGATCCACTCGGTGCGACCCAGCCCGGACATGCCGGGGCGGCGCGGATGGTCGGTCGGCAAGGCGCGGATGTCGCCCATCTGCGCCAGGCGCTCGCGCCAGAAACCAAGTTGACCCTGGAACGCCGGCGACTCCAGCCAATGCGCGTGCCATTCGGCGTAATCGCCATACGTCACGGGCAACGGTGCCAGCGGCGAGGGCTCGCCGGCGGCGAAGGCGCGGTATAGCGCGGAGAGTTCGTTGTAGAGGATGTCGAACGACCAGCCGTCCCAGATGATGTGGTGCGGCATGAAGAACAGCGCATGCTCGTCGTCGGCCAGGCGGAACATGCGCGCACTGAACAGCGGCGCGGCGCCCAGGTCGAACGGCGTGTCGGTCAGTTCCTGCAGACGCTGCATGAGGCGCGTCTCGCGATCCTCCGCCGGCAGGTGGCGCAGGTCTTCAGCGGGGAACAGCGGGTATTCCAGTCGCGGTTCGACGACCTGCGCGATGTCCTTGCCGATGTCGCGGAAGGCCGTGCGCATGATCGGCTGACGCTGGATCAGCGCCTGGAAGGCCATGTCGAAGGCGTGTTCGTCCAGCGTGCCGCGCAGGCGGTGCGCGGACGGCGCGTTATAGGTCACGCGGCCGGGATGCATCCTCTCCAGCGCCCACAAGCGGCGCTGCATCAGCGAGAGCGGCGCATGGTTCTGCTCCACGTCGGCGCGATGGTTGATCGGGGAGGTGGCAGGCGCCGTACCGCTGGCCACCTGCGAACCGATCGCCGCGGCGAGCTGCTCGATCGTAGGGGCGTCGAACAGCGTACGGAACGACAGCGTCACACCGAATTCGCGGTTGAGCTTCGCGGTGAGCTGGGCGGCGAGCAGCGAGTGGCCGCCCAGGGCGAAGAAGTCGTCGCGGATGTCGAGTTCGGGCAGGCACAGCACGCTTTCCATCGCGGCGGCGACACGGCGTTCGTCGTCGTTGCGCGGCGCGATGCGCTCGCCGGAGGTGGAAATGGAATGAGCGATCGGGGGCGGCAGGGCCTTGCGGTCGGTCTTGCCATTGGGCAGGAGCGGGATCGCGTCGAGCACGAGAATGTGCTGCGGAACCATGTAATCCGGAAGGCGTGCGCGGAGGCGTCCACGCAGCGCGTCCTCGTCGGGAGTGGCTCCCTCGCGACCGACCACATAGGCGACCAGGCGGACATCTCCCGGGCGGTCCTCGCGGGCCATCACGACGGCTCGCGCCACCTCCGGCGCGTCAGCCAGCACGCTTTCGATTTCACCCGGCTCGATACGGTAACCACGCACCTTCACCTGGAAGTCGAGGCGGCCCAGGTGCTCGAGCAAGCCGTTGCTCAACCAGCGGCCACGGTCGCCTGTCTTGTACATGCGCGAATCGGGCGCTTCCGACCACGGGTCGTGGACGAACTTCTCCGCCGTGAGTTCGGGGCGGTCGAGGTAACCGAGGGTCACGCCGGCACCACCTATATGGATCTCGCCCGGCACGCCAAGCGGGCAATGATTGCCGCGCTCATCGAGGATATGCACCGTGGTGTTGGCGATCGGACGGCCGATGTAGATGCCCTCGCGGGGATCGGACACGCGCCAGTAGGTCGAGTACACCGTGGTCTCGGTCGGACCGTAGCCGTTCCACACTTCACCGCAACGATCGAGCAGGGCTTCGGCAAGGTCGACAGGCAGCGGTTCGCCACCGGAGACCGCGCGGAAGGCGGGGCGGCCATGCCAGCCCGCGTCGACGAGCAGGCGCCAGCCAGCCGGCGTGGCCTGCATCATCGTGGCGTCACTCTCCTCGATGAGGTGACGCAACTGGGCGCCATCGCGCACGTCATCGCGGCCGGCGATCACGATCTCCGCGCCGCTGGTCAGCGGCAGCATCAGCTCCATGAAGGCGATGTCGAACGACAGCGTCGTGACCGCGACGAGGCGGTCATCCGGGGCGATGCCCGGCACGCGTTGCATGCTGGTCAGGAAGTTCGCGGCGGCGCGGTGCGGCACGCGCACACCCTTGGGCCGGCCGGTGGAGCCGGAAGTGAAGATCACATAGGCGACGGAATCGGGCGTCGCCGCCCGGCGGTTACGCTCCGGGCGCTCGAAAGAGGCGTGCACCACTTCGTCGCTGTTCAGTGCCAGCACGCGCGACGGATCGAAATCGAAAGCCAGCGATGCGTCGCCGTCGACGACCAATGCCGCGAGCGCGGCGTCCTCGGCCATGAAGGCGAGACGGTCGGCAGGGAAGGCGGGATCGAGCGGAACGTAGCCCGCACCCGACTTCAGCACGCCCAGGACGGCGGCGACCATGTCCAGGCCACGGGCCAGCGACAGGCCGACGAGCGCGCCGTGGCCGATGCCGCGTTCGCGCAAGGCGTTGGCGATGCGGTTCGCGCGCGACTCGAGCGCGGCGTAGGTCAGCGAGCGATCGGCATGGCGGACGGCTGCGCGCTCCGGCGCGCGGTCCATCTGCTGTTCGAAGAATTCATGGGCCAGGCGCAGTTCGGGGAACGGCGTCGGCGCCGGCTGCAACGCGGCCAGCTCGCGGTACACGGCATCGGAGACGATCGGCAACGCGACCGCGGGCTCTCGGGCATCGAGTGCCGCCTGGCGCAGCAGGGTGGCGTACGCATCGAGCCAGCCCTGTACCGTGGCGCCATCGAACAGGTCGGCGTTGTACTGGCATTCGAGGCGCAGGCCGCCATCGACCTGTACGGCGTTGACGAACAGTTCGAAGTTCTCGAATTCGCGCGGGATGGCCTCGACATCGAAGCGGAGGCCGGGAAAACGCACGGTGGTCTCGTCGAGCTGCGCGTCGAGGTTGAACAGCACGGCGACCAGCGGCAGGCGCGACGGATCACGCGCCAGCGAGAGCCGGGCGAGCAGGCTGCCAAGGGTGTAGCGCTGGTGCTCGAAGGCATCGAGCAGATCGTTGCGCACCGTGCCCAGCACGTCAGCGAAGCTGGCCGTCTCGTCGATGCGCGCGCGCAAGGGCAGCACGTTGACGCAGTGACCCACGAGCGTGTTCTGGCCTTCGGCGGCCTGGCCCGCGGTCGGGATGCCGATCACCACGTCGTCCTGCCCCGCCACGCGGCGGAGCAGGACGGCGAAGGCGCTCAACAGGGTCGCGTAGAAGCTTGCGCCATGGGCCGCGCCCAGGCGCTTGATCGCGGCGACTTCCGTCGGGTCCAGCGTGCGGTCTTCGCGCCGTGAGGTGAACGACCGACGGCGGGGACGGGAACGGTCCGTTGGGAGGTCCAGTACGGGGACCGGGCCGGCGAACCGGTCGAGCCAGTACCTTTCGTCCTCCCGGGCCGTCTCGCTGCCGGCGTGCGCAGCCTCGGCCAACGCGAAGTTCGAGAACGCGCCTGCGGGCGCCGGGCCGGGGCCCTGCGTGGTCCGTTGCGCGTAGAGGGCGGCGAGATCGTTCACGATCACGCCGAACGACCAGCCGTCGCACACGATGTGGTGCGCGGCGATGGTCAGCAGGTGGCGGTCGGCGGCCAGGCGGAACAACTCCGCGCGGATCAGCGGACCGTTTTCGAGATCGAACGGGGTGGTGACGATGCGCGAGAACGCCGCCTGGATGCGCGCGTCGCTCTCGAAAGGAGCCAGCAGCGACACATCGTGGAAGGCGATCGGCATGGTCGTGCGTTCCGCGACGAAGAGGCCTTCGCCGTCGCCGCTGAACGTGGCCCTGAGCGCTTCGTGGCGATCGACGATCGCCTGCAGCGCCCATTCGAGGGCCGGTACGTCGAGCAAGCCCTTGAGGTTGAGTGAAACCGCTTCGTTATAAGCCAGCGAGGCTTCCGGCTCCAGCCGGGATGCCAGCCACACCTCGCGCTGCGGTGCCGTCGTCGGGACGAGCCGCGAGAGCGGCGCGCCTGCGAACGGGTCGTAGTCGACCGCCGTGGCGGCGGCCAGCTCATTGTGCGTCATGCGGTGACCCTCAGGTACTTGCCCGGCGCATCCGGGTTGGGAACGAACCACGCGGGACGGCCTTCGGGATCCTTGCCAAGCCGTGCACCAGGCACCGGCGGGCACTCGGCATCGAAGGTGGCCGTCTCGCGGCGGCGCGGCAGGAATTCCGCTTCCTGCATTTCGAGGATGGATTCACGGAAGGCGTTGGCGATGGCGGCGAAATCCGCCTCGCTGTGCGCCGTCGTGAAGAAGCAGGGGAAGTTGTCGAGGATGTGGATGCCGCGGCTGCGCATCATCGCGAAGAGCAGATCCTGCAGCGGGTGGTCTTCGTCGAAGATCGTCTTCCACACCGAGGAGAAGTGCACGATATGCACCGGCGCGCCGACGCTGACGCAGAAGGCGTTCAGTTCCTCGGCCATGGCCGTGACCTTCGCGTTGAGCGAGGCCTGCAGTTCGGGACCTTCGTGGGTGAGGTGGTTGAGCACGGCGTGCGCCGCGGCCAGGGCCAGCGGGTGGCGCACGAAGGTACCGGCGAAGTAAGTGACACCGACGGTGGGCGTGGAATCGTCGCCGAACTGCCAGTGGCCGCCGTCGAGCGCGTCCATGAAGCGGCGCTTGCCGGCGATCACGCCGATCGGGAAGCCGCCGCCGACGACCTTGCCATACGAAGCCATGTCGGCATCGATGCCGAGCATCGCCTGGGCGCCGCGCGGATGCGAGCGGAAGCCCGTGACCACTTCGTCGAAGATCAGCAGCGAACCGGATTCCTCGGTGATCGCCCTCAGCTCCTGCAGGAACTCCACCGGCTGGAAATCGGGACGGCGGCTCTGCACCGGCTCGACCAGTACGGCGGCTATGGAGGAGGCGCGTTCGCGGATGATCTGCAGCGATTCCGGCGTGCCGTAGTCGAGGACGAGCACGTGTTCGGAGGTGTTCTTGAGGATACCCGGCGCTGCCGGCACCGACTTCAGCTTCTTCGTGCCGCGCACGATCACTTCGTCGAAGATGCCGTGGTACGAACCGGTGAAGATCACCAGCGTGTCGCGGCCGGTGACGGTGCGTGCCACGCGGACGCAACCCATCACGGCTTCGGAGCCGGTATTGCACAGGGCCGCGCGATCGAAGCCGGTCAGGTCGCAGACCTGCTTCGCGACGACGCCGGCGAGCGGATGCTGTGGACCGATTTCGTACCCGGCATCGAGCTGCTTGCGCACGGTGTCGAGTACGAAGTCGGGCTGCCAGCCGAACAGGTTCATGCCGAAGCCATTCAGGGCGTCGACGTACATGTTGCCGTCCAGGTCCCAGACCTTCGAACCCTTGGAGCGCTCGATGACGATCTGGTAGATGATTTCCTTCAGCAGCGGACGGAAGCCGTTCACCACGCGCGGATCGGCGAGGTGGGAGCGGTGTTCCTCGGTGTAGGCCTTGGAGGTCTTGCTGCGCTCGATGTAGCGGCGCATGAAGGCATCCAGCCGCGCACGCTGGCGAGCGGAGAGGTCGGTATTCGTGTTGTGGATCCGCGCGATGGCGCCGAAGGCCTTCTTGACGTCATAGGTGGTGTGAGCGAGTGCAGCCTCCTCGTCGTTAGCCGCCCCGCTTTGTGCAGAACCCGCGCCGCTGTGTGTGGGAGCCATCCCGCCCTGTGTGGGAGCCGCTTCAGCGGCGATGGGTGCTCGCGAGGAACTGGCGGCCGCGGA
>DATNJP010000010.1:0-2790 GCA_035603855.1 Luteibacter sp.
GAACGTCGCGAAGCGGCAGAGCTGCCGGTCGAAGTGACGGTCGAGGATTGCGAGGCTGCCAGCCGCGAGTTCTCGGCCTTCCTGGACGTTGAAGATCCGATCCCCGGCAACTATGTATTAGAAGTCTCCTCACCCGGCATCGACCGCCCCCTGTTCACGGCGGAGCAGTTCGCGCGCGTGAGCGGCCAGGAAGTCAAAGTGCTGCTGAGGGCCCCGATCGAGGGCCGTCGGCGCCTCAAGGGCAACGTCATTGAAGTAAATGGCGAGCACATTGTGGTCGAGGGCGAGGCTGGCCGATTTGAATTCGAGCATGCGGACGTCGAAAGCGCCCGCGTGGTTCCCGACTGGGTGGCTCTCGGCTACGCGCCGCAGCCAAAGCCCTCGTTGGGCGGAAAGAAACCCAAATAACGAAACGACGGGGTGCCGCGGGGCATCCTTACGGGAGTAGCGGCAATGAGCAAAGAACTTTTGCTGGTAGTCGACGCGGTCGCCAACGAAAAGGGCGTACCGCGCGAAGTCATTTTTGACGCCATGGAAGCGGCGCTGGCCTCGGCCGCCAAGAAGCGCTACCCCGACGAGGATCCGGACATTCGTGTCGAGATCGATCGCAACACGGGTGATTACGAAACCTTCCGTCGCTGGGAGATCGTCGCCAACGACGTCGAGATGGAGGATCCGTCCTACCAGATCCGCCTGATGGACGCCGAAGACGAAGCCGGCGAAGGCGAAGTGGCCGAGATCGGTGGTGCCATCGAGCACCAGGTCGAGAACGCCGAGTTTGGCCGCATCGCCGCGCAGGCCGCGAAGCAGGTCATCGTGCAGCGCGTTCGCGAAGCCGAGCGCCAGCAGGTGGTCGACCAGTTCGTCGATCGCGTCGGCGAGCTCGTCACCGGTATCGTCAAGCGCGTCGAGCGCGGCAACGTCTACCTGGACCTCGGCAGCAACGCCGAAGCCTTCATCCCGCGCGACAAGACGATTCCTCGCGAATCGGCCCGCGTCGGCGACCGCGTCCGCGGTTACCTGTACGAAGTGAAATCGGAAATCCGTGGCCCGCAGCTGTTCGTTTCGCGCAGCGCGCCGGAATTCATGATTGAACTGTTCAAGCTCGAAGTGCCGGAAGTCGGCCAGGGCCTGGTTGAGATCAAGGGCTGCGCCCGCGATCCGGGCGACCGCGCCAAGATCGCCGTGGTCGCGCACGATAGCCGCACCGATCCCATCGGCGCGTGCATCGGCATGCGCGGTTCGCGCGTGCAGGCCGTGTCCAACGAGCTCAACGGCGAGCGCGTCGACATCATTCTCTGGCACGACAACCAGGCGCAGTACGTCATCAATGCGATGGCGCCGGCTGAAGTGCAGTCCATCATCATGGATGAAGAGAAGCACTCCATGGACATCGCCGTCGCCGAGGATAAGCTGTCCCAGGCTATCGGTCGCGGTGGCCAGAACGTGCGCCTCGCCAGCAAGCTCACCGGCTGGCAGCTCAACGTGATGACGCAGGACCAGGTGACGGCGAAGAGCGAGGCCGAACAGGCCGCCGCACTCCAGCTGTTCCAGGACAAGCTCGAAGTGGACGAAGAGATCGCCGGCATCCTGGTGCAGGAAGGCTTCTCGTCCATCGAAGAAATTGCTTACGTGCCGAGCGCCGAGCTGCTCAACGTGGAAGGCTTCGACGAGGATATCGTCGAGGAACTCCGTGCTCGCGCCCGCGACGCCCTGCTGACCGAGGCATTGGCTGCCGAGGAAGGTGTGGAAGAAAACCCGCCTTCCGAGGAACTGCTCGGTCTGGACGGCATGGACGATGCGACCGCCTTCGCGCTGGCGGATCGTGGTGTGAAGACGCTGGACGACCTGGGTGACCTCGCCGTCGACGAACTCATCGATATCGAAGGCATGACAGAGGAACGCGCTTCGCAGCTGATCATGGCTGCGCGTGCTCCGATGATCGCCCGCCTGGAAAAGGGTGGCTAAGCGCGAGACCGGAAGCGTCCTGGACGGACGCCTCGAGGGAGGCCATGAGGTCTCCCGCCATGGATGGAGGCAGCCGTACGGGTCATCGTCGGCACGTAAGGTTACGCGCGGGAACGGCGGAGAATAAAGAACGATGTCGGACGTCACAATCAAACAACTCGCCCATCAATTGGGCCTCCCGGTCGACAAGCTGCTTGGGCAGCTTGGCGAAGCGGGCATGAAATTCTCCGATGCGGAGCAGGTCATCAGCAGCACCGAAAAGGTGAAGCTGCTCGGATTCCTGCGCCGCACGCATGGCAAGAACGACGCCGCTCCCGAAACGGATGAAACGGCGCCACGCCAGATCACCCTCAAGCGCCGCACCGTCGGTGAGCTGAAGGTCAGCTCCGGCACGGGCCGTGGCGCTGGCGCGGCCAAGACGGTCAACGTCGAAGTCCGCACCAAGCGTACGTACGTCAAGCGCAGCACGATCGCCGAAGACGCTTCGCACGATCCGGAACGTGAGGACGCCGCGCGCAAGCTCGCCGAGTCGCACGCCCAGCGTGAGAGCGACGAGGCGCAGCGCCGCGAGGAAGCCGAGCGTCGCCAGGCCGAAGAGGCCCGTCACGCCGCCGAAGCCGAGGCACGTCGCCAGGAAGAGGCTGCCGCCGAGGCGCGTCGCCAGGCGGAGGCCGAGCAGGCCGCCGAGCGTGCGCGCGCCGAAGCTGCGCAGGTGGCTGCCCAGGCGTCGCCGGCTCCCGCCGATGCGACGTCGGCTGCCGCACCTGCTGCCGCTCCGGCGACCACGTCCTTCACTGACGAGAATGGCGTGACCCACCAGAC
>DATNJP010000011.1:0-7511 GCA_035603855.1 Luteibacter sp.
TAAATCCGACAAATGGCGCGAACAGCCCGGACCTCCCAGCGCCCCAACACCCAAGCGCACACCAGCGCCCCTCCCAACAGCCCCTCACCCCGCTCCCTGTGGGAGCCGCTTCAGCGGCGATCCCGCGACAGCGGGCAAAACCTCAACAACGCCCACCCTACAAAGGCGCGCCCCCATACCCCGCCACCGTCTTCCCCGACCCACACCCAGCCCGCGCAAAAACATGCTGCGTTTGCCACCCGCCCCAATCAGCAACAGTACCAATGGTGAAGCAAGGCGCCAGCGCATCGCGGGGAAGCTGCAACAGCTCCCCGTCAACAATGTAACGCCGGTAAAGCGACGTGACGTCTCCACCACCCACGGCGGCGACGGCATCGATCAGCGCAGGGCCAGGATCGTCCGTCAGCGCAGGCATGCGCCCGAGGGCGTCCTCCAGAGACCGCACGCCCCCGGTCGCCTTGCGGATGCGGTCGTCGAGCAGCATGGCGAAGAGGGCGCCTCGGGCGGGCGGAAGGTCACGCAGTTCGCGGATCGCGGTGTACTCCTCGACCACGCGACGGTTTGGTGCGCGGCGGACCGGTGAATTGCCGTACTGCGTCGTCGCCTGGTTCAACAGATAGGCGAGCGTGGAGGGCGAGGCGAGTCCCGCATCCCGCGTGAGTTCGAGGGTGTGGAAGGCCGTGAAGCCTTGGGTGTACCAGGCGTTGGCGGGAGCGACCTTGTCTTCGGCCGGCATGGTGGCCGCCCCGATGACGAACGGAACCCAGGTGTCGTAGCGCACCTGTGGCAGCAGATAGACCATGGCTCCCATGGATCGACCGTTGATAGAAAGGGACTGATCGTCGCCATCGAGGTCGACGATGTTGAGCGTGAAGTCGTGTTGCATGGCCGGAGGCGTGGCCTTGTTGACGACGGAGGCGATGTCGTCGGCCACACGCTCGACGTCGACGCGTCTGGGATCGAGCGTCATGACGCGAATCGTGTTGTTGTTGTTCGTGGTGCGCGTCGCGGTAGCGCCATGGAGGGCCATCATGAAGGTGCCGTCGCCCAACTCCCCTAGCGTCTGCATCCCCTGTCTGAACGTGGTCGAGACCACCCAGCCCGGCGGTGCGCTCCAGTGCACTTCGGCGACGCGATCCCTCGCGCCATCGGGCAGGGCGAGCAACGCGCCACCCGCCGCAGCCACCGCGTCCGGGCGCACGAGGACGGATCGCCACACCGAGACATCGAGCCTTCGCCAGGCTTGCGCAGGGCGCGTGCGCCAGACGAGCACGATGTCGTCGCCAGGCTTTGCCTTCATGATCCAGTGTCCACCAGAGGATGTGTCCAGCGTGCCGCTTTCGGCACGGACTTCCGCTGCGCCTTGCCACGGGGCGACGAAGTCGATTCGTCCGTCGACGCCCGCTCTGGCAGTGGCGCGTACCTCGACGGCGTCGATCCGATCGCCCTGCATCGGGAAACGGATGTCATAGCGGATCGGCCCTGAGTCATCGGCGCGTGCGCCTGGGGCGATGGCCAGCGCAAGTATCGCGATGAGAAAACCGGTCCGGATGGATGTGCCTGCCATAGCTGCTCCTTGAGGTCCGCAGCAATGATGCAAAGGGCGGGCCAGCTGCGGGAAGCGGCTGATAGGGCGGTGGTTGGCCTCGGAACACATGTCCACGGACACCCGTCGCGGACACGGCGGACACACCACTTGTACTATCGGTCTGCGTTTATGCACCGACCGGGCCCCTGGAGCCTCACCATGATCGATCCGAATCACATCGCGCTCATCGAAGCCTACCTCACGGCCTATAACAGCTTCGATATCGAAGGCCTGCTCGCCACGTTGACCGACGATGTGCGCTTCGAGCACCACGCCAACGGTGAGTTGAGCGTGGCGACCGACGGCAAGGCGGATTTCGAGAAGCTGGCGCGTGTGGGCGCGGCGCTATTCGCTTCGCGGAACCAGTTCGTGACCGAACTGCATGACGTGCCGGATAACGCGAACATGGTGGTCGCCGACATCCAGTTCCACGGCGAGATCGCCGATGACATTCCCGATGGCCCGGGTGCCGGCACGGTCATCGAGATGCGGGGCAGCTCGGAATTCACCTTCGCGAACGGAAAGATCGCGAAGGTGATCGACAGGGCGTGAGGCCGGCGTCGGCAGCACGCACCTGCGGTTAGACGGTTTCCGGCGTTTAGAAGCCTTCCAACACGATCTTGCCTTTCGCCTTGTGACTTTCGACGAGCTTATGCGCGCGGCGCAGGTTTTCCGCTGTGATCGCGCCGAAGTGTTCGCCGAGTGTCGTGCGCAACGTGCCGTCGTCGATCAGATCGGCGACGCGATTGAGTAGGTCGTGCTGTTTGACCATGTCCGGCGTCTGGTAGGTCGATCGCGTGAACATCGATTCCCAATGCAGGGAGATCGACTTGCGCTTCAATTTCGTGGCATCGAGGGACGCCGGGTCGTCGATGAGGCCGAACTGGCCTTGCGGCTTCACGATCTCGACGATCTGTTCGTAGTACTCGTCGGTGTGCGTCAGGCTTACGAGATGATCGACCTGTTCGATGCCAAGCGCCTTCAATTGCGCTGCCAACGGCTTGCCGTGGTCGATGACGTGGTGGGCGCCGAGTTCGCGCACCCAGTTCGCGGTTTCTTCGCGTGACGCCGTGCCGATCACCGTGAGCTTCGTGAGGCGGCGCGCCAGCTGCACCATGATCGAACCGACGCCGCCACCGGCGCCGATGATGAGGATGGCCTCGCCCTCTCCACGACCCTCAACGAGCTTGAGCCGGTCGAACAGCATTTCCCACGCGGTGATCGCCGTCAGCGGAAGGGCGGCGGCATGTGCATCGTCCAGGCTGCGCGGTTTACGCCCGACGATGCGCTCGTCGACCAGCTGGAAGGCGGCGTTGCTGCCTGGGCGAATCAGCGAGCCCGCATAGAACACGTCGTCGCCTTCCTTGAAGAGGGTGACGTCGGCGCCGACGGCGGTCACGGTTCCCGCGGCGTCGAAGCCCAGGATGCGCGGCGTCTCGGTCGGCATGCCCTTGCGGACCTTCGTGTCCACCGGATTCACGGAGACGGCACGCACGGCCACGAGCAGGTCGCGCGGGCCCGGCACGGGCGTCGGCAGGTCCATCTCGACCAGGGCGTTCGGGTCGTCGATGGGAAGGCCGTTCTGGGTGTAGACGATGGCTTTCATGGGGGTCTCTCACGGGAAGATGCGCCATCGTCTCCGGTTGGCGGGTGGGGAAAAACAGCTGCGACGGCGTATCAGTTTCACCGCTACGCTGAAAATCCCGGTCCATTCTGGCCGCGCCCGGCGTCCGAAGTCCTCGGGTTTCCGCCACGGGGAGGGCCCAGCCGGGCACCCGGACCCCACCCAAAATGCCGATATCCAGCGCTCGTTTCTGCCCCTATGATGCGCCCCACGATCGACAGGCGTTTTCAGGGGAACGGTATGTCGGAGGGGAGAACGGGCAGCGTGCTGGGCGACCGTCGATTCGTCGCCGAGATGGATGCGCTGCAGAAATTCGGGCAGGCGGAGAAGGAAGCGCAGCGCGGTGACGTGCAGGCGCAGTTCCGCGTGGCCCTGATGTATGCCGAGGGCGACCATGTCACCCAGGATCGGCTGCGCGCGGCGCACTGGTTCCGCCGTGCGGCCGAGCAGGGACACCTGGAAAGCCAGTGCCGCCTCGCCGCGCACTATGCGGATGGACTGGGTGTGCCGCGCGACCCCTTCGAAGCGGCGGGCTGGTATCGCCGCGCGGCGGAAGCCGGCCTGGCCGAAGCACAGTGCGCCTTGGGAACGCTGTTCGCCCGTGGTCATGGGGTGGCTGTGGATCGCCAGGAAGCCTTGCGCTGGTGGGGTCTGGCCGCCGACCAGGGTCACGTGCAGGCCTGCGTGAACCTTGGCGTGTCGCATTATTTCGGCCGTGGCGTGCCGAGGGACGCGGAGCTGGCGTTCGCTTATTACAACCAGGCGGTGGAGCGCGGCAGGCCCGATGCGCGGGGTTATAGCGACGCACTGTGCAGCCTGGCCCACATGTATTGCGATGGCATCGGCGTGGGCCGGGATGCGGCCATGGGCGCGCACTTTTACCGGCGCGCGGCGGAAATGGGTAATGGCATCGCCCAGTTCACGTTGGGCAAGCTGTATCTGGACGCCAGCGCCCAACCCGAAGATCGCGAGCAGGCGCGTTTGTGGCTGGGCCGTGCGGCGGACCAGGGGGATGCCGAAGCGCGCCGCCACCTGAACGCGCTGGACGAAGAGATGGCCAAGACGGCCGAGCCAACGCCGGAACGCCTGGCCCAGCTTGGTCCGCAGGACGCGTCGGGGCAGTTCCTGCTCGGCCAGCGCCTTGCCTCGGGCGATGGGGTCGCGCGTAACGACCGCGAGGCCGTTCGCTGGCTGGCGCTGGCCGCGGAGCGCGGGCATGTGCCGGCACAGTTCGCCCTGTCCCAGATGGTGGACGGCGGGCGCGGTGTGCCGCGAAATATCGAGGAAGTGGTGCGCCTGTTGCGTGCCTCCGCCGGTGCGGGCCATGCGGACGCGCAGTACGAACTGGGTGTGTTGCATGAGCGTGGCGATGGCGTGCCGCGGAACCAGGCGATCGCCCGGGCGTGGTTTCGCAAGGCGGCCACGCGGGGACACCTGAAGGCGCTGAGGAAGCTGGAGAAGCGGGCGTGGTGGAAGGTCTGGTAAACCCTCTCCGGGGCTAGCAAGAACCTGCGGGCGTGACTTTCGGCGCTTACCTCTTCGGGGGTGGGAGACGACCATCGGCGGATCGACCGCCGCCGGATGTCCGGCGGGGCGACGAACCAAGGGCCCACTCCATGCGTAATCCTCTCGTCTGCGCGATCGCTTTCGCGCTTGCCGGTCTTTCCACCGTCGCCGCCGCCGCGCCGGCCGACGAGGCCAGCCAGCTCGCCACCACCCAGCTGCCGCGCAGCGTGCGTCCGACCCACTACGACGTTTCCGTCGTGCCCCACGCGGACAAGCTCGCCTTCGACGGCAAGGCCGCCATCAGCGTCGACGTGCTCGAGCCGACCGCGTCGATCACGCTGAACGCGATGGACATGACCTTCGCCAACGTCAGCCTGTCGGCCGCTAAGGGCAAGGCGAAGTTCGCCGCGCCGAAGGTCGCCATCGACGCGAAGGAACAGACCGTCACCTTCACCTTCGACCACGCGATCCCCGCCGGTAGCTACACGCTGTCGATGGATTACACCGGCAAGATCGGCACGCAGGCCAACGGCCTGTTCGCGATCGACTACGACACCAAGGCCGACGGCAAGAAGCGCGCGCTGTACACGCAGTTCGAGAACTCCGATGCGCGTCGCTTCATCCCCTCGTGGGACGAGCCGGCGTACAAGGCCACCTTCTCGCTCTCGGCGACGGTGCCGAGCAACCAGATGGCGGTAAGCAACATGCCCGCCGCATCGAAGAAGGATCTCGGCAACGGCCTGACCAAGGTCTCGTTCCAGACCTCGCCGAAGATGTCCACCTACCTGCTGTTCTTCGGCCTGGGTGAATTCGACCGCGCCACCACGAAGAGCGACGGCGTCGAGATCGGCGTCATCACGCAGAAGGGCCTCACCTCGCAGGCGCAGTTCACGCTCGACTCGGGCAAGGCCGTGCTGCAGGAATACAACGCGTACTTCGGCGTGCCGTACCCGCTGCCGAAGCTCGACAACATCGCATCGCCGGGTTCGAGTCAGTTCTTCGCCGCCATGGAAAACTGGGGTGCGATCTACACGTTCGAATACGCGCTGCTGCTGGATCCGTCCATTTCCACGCAGTCGGACAAGCAGGAAGTGTTCAATACCGCCGCGCACGAAATGGCGCACCAGTGGTTCGGCGACCTGGTGACCATGCGCTGGTGGGACGACCTCTGGTTGAACGAAGGCTTCGCCTCATGGCTGGCGTCGCGCACCACCGAGCGCCTGCATCCGGAATGGCACACCAACCTCGAAGCCGTCTTCATCCGCGAAAGCGCGATGTCGCGCGACGCCGTAGCCACCACCCATCCGGTGGTGCAGCACGTGGCGACCGTGGAACAGGCCAGCCAGGCATTCGACGCGATCACGTATTCGAAGGGCGAGTCGGTCATCCGCATGCTCGAGGCCTATGTCGGTGCCGACACCTGGCAGAAGGGCGTGCAGGCATACATCAAGGCCCATGCATACTCGAACACGGTGTCCGACGATCTCTGGAAGGAAATCGACAAGGCCGCCGGCAAGCCGGTGAGCACCGTGGCCCACGACTTCACGTTGCAGCCGGGTATCCCGCTGGTGAAGGTGGAATCGGTGTCGTGCGCGAATGGTTCCACCACGCTGAAGCTGTCGCAGGGTGAGTTCACGCGCGACCGTCCGGAGAAGAAGGCGCTTGCCTGGCACGTGCCGGTCATCGCGAAGACCGTCGGCGGCACGACGTCCAGCACGCTGCTGCAGGATGGTTCGGGCACGCTCACCGTCGCCGGTTGCGGCCCGGTGCTGGTCAACGCAGGACAGACCGGCTATTACCGCACGCTGTACGCGCCGACACAGGTCAAGGCACTGCAGGGCGCGTTCGCCAAGCTCGATCCGATCGATCAGCTCGGTATCAGCGCCGATGTATGGGCATTGGGCATGGGTGGCTTGCAGCCGGCCTCCGACGTGCTGGACCTGGTCAAGGTCACGCCGCTCGATGCCACGCCGTTGCTGTGGCAGGACATCGCGGGCGACTTCGCCACGTTGAACGATTACTACAAGGGCGACGCGAAGGGGCAGGCCGCGCTGCGCAAGTACGCCATCTCGCGCCTGGAGCCGAAGTTCGCGCAGGTGGGTTGGGAAGCCAAGCCGGGCGAGGAAGCACCGGTGGCGATCCTGCGCACCAGCCTGATCGGTACGCTGGCGCACCTGGGCGATGAGAAGGTCATCGCCGAAGCGCGTCATCGTTACGAGACGAACACGATGCCGGCCGAGCTGCGCAAGTCGATCCTGGCCGTGGTCGCCGCGCATGCGGATGCCGCCACCTGGGACAAGCTGCATGCGGAAGCAAAGGCGGAGAAGACCCCGCTCGTGAAGGATCGTTTGTACGCGCTGCTGGGCACGACCGAAGACGAGGCGCTGGCGAAGCGTGCACTCGAGCTGGCACTGACCGACGAGCCGGGTGCGACCAACAGCGCCGGCATGATCTCCGTCGTCTCGCGTGCGCATCCGGAACTGGCGTTCGACTTCGCCGTGGCGCACAAGGACAAGGTCGACGGTTTCGTCGATTCGACCTCCGCGGCTCGCTACTACCCGATGCTGGCGGGCAGCTCGCTCAACGTGGCCACGATCGACAAGATCAAGGCTTTCGCGGAGAAGTACATCGCCCCGACGTCGCGTCGTGACGCGGAAACGAGCATTGCGAACATCCAGTACCGCGCGATGGTTCGCAAGGATCGCCTGCCGGCGATCGATGCGTGGTTGAAGAAGAACGGTTGAGTTTCATCGCTTGAATGATGAACCCGCCGGTTGTGAGACCGGCGGGGTT
>DATNJP010000012.1:0-28024 GCA_035603855.1 Luteibacter sp.
GACGTGGTCTTCCTCGGCGATCTGTTCTGGAACGGCGTCTATCCGTTCATCGACAACGAAAACGGCGGGAGCATCGGCGGCATGGTGAGCGTGCTCGATTCGATCCTGCCGAAGATCGGCGACAAGACCGTGGTCGTTCCGGGGCACGGGCCCGTGGGAACCAAGGCGGATCTGCAGGCCTTCCGCGACATGCTGGCCGGTATCCGAGACAACGTGGCGGCGTTGAAGAAGCAGGGCAAATCGCGGGATGAAGTCGTCGCCGCGAAGCCCACGGCCAAGTACGACGGAACTTATGGCCACTTCGTGATCGATCCGGACTTCTTCGCCCGCATCGCGTACGACGGGACGAAATGACATTCAACCAAATGGTTGACTAATGTTTCAGAGGGGTCTACATTCAACCACATGGTTGAACTAGACACTCCCCAGCTGGACCCGGTATTCCATGCGCTCGGCGACCGCACGCGCCGACGCATGCTCCGTGAACTGGCCGCCGGCGAGCGGACGGTAGGGCAACTCGCCGAACCGTTCGAGATCTCGCTGGCCGCCGCGTCCAAGCACATCAAGGTGCTTGAGAGCGCCGGTTTGATCCGGCGCGAGATCCGTGGTCGTGTCCACATGTGCCGCCTCGACGCCGGGCCGCTCGCCAGCGTCCAGGAATGGCTGGCCTTCTATGAGCGCTTCTGGACCGACCGCCTCAATGTCCTCGACCGGCTCCTGCGCGACGCCGATGCGAGCCCGACCCTGTCCCGAAAAGGAGATGAATCATGAGCGTCCTGGCTTCCCCGGGTGCGTACGGCACCTTGATCGAACCCACCACGTTGCAGATCCAGCGCGTGCTCCCCGGTCCCATCGAGCGCGTATGGGCCTACCTGACGGAGAGTGACCTCCGCCGCCAATGGCTGGCCGCAGGGGACATGGAGATGAAAGTGGGTGCGGAGTTCGAGCTGGTCTGGCGCAACAACGAGCTCTCCGATCCGCCGGGACGGAAGCCCGACGGCTTCGGCGACGAGCATCGCCTTCGCAGCGTCATCACCGAGGTCGACCCGCCGCACACGCTTTCTTTCACATGGGGCGAGACGGGTGGCGTTACCTTCGAGCTGGAGGCGAAAGGCAAGGACGTGATCCTCACCGTGACGCACCGCCGCGTGCTCGATCGCAACATGCGCCTCAACGTCAGCGCCGGGTGGCATATGCATCTGGACGTCCTCGTGGCCCGCATGACGGGCACCGAGACAGGCCCGTTCTGGGATGGGTGGGTGAAGCTGAAAGAGGACTACCAGGGACGGCTTCCGGCCTGATCCAAACGATGTGCCCTGGTACAGGAGGTTGACGATGTCCCACCCTGTCGTTTCACGCAATGAATGGCTCGACGCACGCGTCGCCTTGCTCGAGGAAGAAAAGGAACTGACCCGCCGCAGCGACGAGCTGGCGCGACAGCGCCAGGCGATGCCATGGGTCCGGATCGACAAGACGTACCGGTTCGAGACCGACGAAGGAAGCGCGACGCTGGCCGACCTCTTCAAGGGTCGCTCGCAACTTGTCGTCTACCACTTCATGTTCGGCACCGATTACACGGCGGGATGTCCCTCCTGCTCGTCGATCGCCGATGGCTTCAACGGCATCGTCGCGCACCTGGAGAACCATGATGTCGCGTTCACCGCCGTGTCGCGTGCGCCACTGGCGAAGCTGCAGGCGTACAAACGGCGCCTGGGCTGGACCTTCCCCTGGGCATCGTCGGGCAACGGTGACTTCAATCCCGACTTCAATGTCTGGTTCTCCGAGTCGCAGCAGCGCGATGGAAGCATCGAGTACAACTACCGGCGCGAGGAGCCCACGCCGGCGCCGCCGGCGGGCAAGGACGCGCGCGCGTGGGACTCCAGCGATGGGGAAGGGCCCGAGGCGCAGTTGGCCGCGATGACCGGCACGGATGTGGCGACGTATTCGCGGGACAGGCCGGGCATCAGCACCTTTGTCATGGAAGACGGTGTGATCTACCACTGTTACTCGGCGTATTCCCGAGGCGTCGACGGGCTGTGGAACGTCTACCAGTGGCTCGATCGCGCGCCGAAGGGCCGTAACGAGGGCGGCGTGTGGATGCGCCGGCATGACGAGTACGGGCGGCGCGAAACCACCTGACGATCGCGAGAGATAGGCGAAGACAGCGGTCTTCGGTAAGAGGCGGGGCGCATAATCGCCCGTGTGGAGGGACGGATTGATCGAATTTGCCAAATTCGGTCCCGATTCGCGTGCTACCGCCACTGGCAGTTGCAACGCGGCGCTCCCCCTGCCAAGAATGTGACTGGCGTCACATCGTGATGAAACGTTCCCCGGGCCCGTCGGCGGGCTTTCCGGGGTGTCATCACGATGTTCGCCCCGGGGCGCTTACGCCAGTCACAATCATTCTGCCTACTATCAAACGATGAACACTCCGACCTCAGTCTCGACAGAAACTCGCCGCGGTAGCGTCACCTGCGTCGGCATGGGCATCACGCTTGGCTCTCACCTGACACCCCTCGCGCGGAACACGATCGAGACCGCGGACGTCGTCTTTGCGGCGCTCTCCGATCATGTGGTGGAGCTTTGGCTGCAGCGCATGAATCCTGAGGTTCGCAGCCTTCAGCCGTACTACCGGCCGGGCAAGTCGCGGATGAAGACCTATCGGGAATGGGTCGACGTGATGATGGCCGAGGTGCGTGCGGGAAAGCGTGTATGCAGCGTTTTCTACGGACACCCGGGTATTTTCGCGTGGTCGCCGCACAAGGTGATCGAAGTCGCCCGCGCCGAGGGCTACGAGGCGTACATGGAGCCGGGCATATCGGCTGAAGATTGCCTCTATGCCGACCTTGGCATCGATCCGGCCCGTTGCGGTTGCCAGCATCTCGAAGCCAGCCAGTTGCTCCTGTTCGAGCGAAACCTCGATACGACGGGCCATGTGGTGCTCTGGCAGCTCGGCGTCGTCGGAGACCGCTCGCTCGGCCGTTTCCGGACTCCGGACGCGTATCGGGAACTGCTGACCGAACGTCTGTGCCAGGACTATCCGGCGGATCACGAGGTCATCGTCTATCGGGCGCCGACGCTTCCGATCGAGGGTCCGCACATCCAGCGCGTGGCATTGCGTGACTTCCCGGGCGCCAGCTTCATCGGCCAGGAAACGCTTGTGCTGCCGCCCGTCCACGCGATGAAGCCGAACGCCATCATGCGTGCACGCCTCGATGCGCTCGATGCGATCCACGGCACGGGTGCCGAAGCCGTGGTTCCGGCCTGAACTGCTAAAGAAACCTTGCGGCCCTGCCGCTATTGCTTTGTAAATGACCAGGGGAAGAACATGCGCGATACCGTCGAACTGCTGGAAGCCATCGGCCGGGATGCCAAGCTGCGTCATGCGTCGCCCGACGAGTTGGCGCAAGTGCTCGAGGCGGCGGAAGCCTCGGCCGGCCTGCGCGAGCTGGCGGCAAATGGCGACGACACGACGTTGACGAAGGAGCTGGGCCTCAAGCAGATGCATGTCGAGCATATGAGCCAGACGGCCGGCCATGAGGGCGACGACGATCACGAGCGCCATCACCATCACGACGACGACAAGGACGACGAACCGAAGCAGCGTCCTGACGACGCCGACGACACGCCCCCGGCCTGAGAAACTGCCGGCGTGTCCCTTCGCTGTCTTCACTCCTTGCCAGCCCGGCTGCTCTTTGCCGGGCTGGCTTTGTGGGCGCAGACGGCGGGTGCCTATGCCGCTACGGCGGCATCGCCCGACTCCGGCACGAGCCGTCTCGCGCAGGCCGACGCCATACGCACTTCGGATCACGTGCGCTTCGTCGAACTGCTGGACGGATTTCATCGTGACGCGGCCAGCCTGAGTCCTGGCGAGAAACGCTACCTGCGCTTCCTCGACGGTTGGGAGGCAAACTACGAAGGCCGCTATCCGGAAGCGGAAGCCGCCACACGGGAAGTCATGGCAGGCGCTGACGACGATGCGCTGGGCGTACGCGCCAGTGCCTTGTTGATGAATAACCTGACCGGGCAGGGCAAGTACGCGGAGGCTTACGCGATGGCCAGTCGCGCCGCGGACATTCTTCCCGGCGTGACGGACCCGGTGGCCCGATTCGTTCTGTTGGCGAACCTGTCGCAGATGCTCACGTTCGCGGGGCAGCCAGAGGTGGGGCTGAAATACGCGGACATGATGCTTGAAGCCACGCCGGCCGGCCAATCAGCCTGCCAGGCCATGGTGCAGAAGATCACCGCCTTGGAAGGTGCCCGCCAGCTGACCGCCCGCAGCCCGGAACTGCAGGCGACGATCGACATCTGCACGGCGGACCGGCAGGCCATCTTCGCCAACACCGTATCCCTTATCCTCGTGGATCGACTGGTCGAGGAACACAAGCTCGCTGAGGCCCTGGCGGCTACGCGGCGGATAGCGCCAGCAGTGCAGGCGAGCCAGTACTTTCCGCATCTCATCGACCTGGCGAGTCAGCGCGCCAGGATCCACGAGCAACTTGGCGATGTCGCCGAGGCGCGTAAAGCGGCACTCGAAGCCGTTGCCATGAACCGCGCCGACAGTGTCAATGAAGCGCTCCGCATCGCTTACCGCGTGCTTTACTCCATTGAGAAGGCGCAGGGAAACGATGCCGCAGCGCTGGATTATTACGAACACTATGTCGTCCAGGACCAGGGCTACCTGCGCGATGCGAACGTCCGCAACGCGGCATACGAAGCGGCGAGCCAGCACTTTCGCGCTGAGAAGCTCGAGACCGAGGGCCTGAGCAAGGAAAATCGCATCCTTCGGCTCCAGCAGGCGTTGGATGCGAAGGCCGTGGAGACCAGCCGTCTCTACATCGTCGTGATGTCCCTGGTTCTTCTGTCGATCGTCTTCTGGATGGTGCGCGTCAAGCGCTCGCAGCTGCGTTTCAAGTGGCTGTCATCGTGCGATGGGCTGACGGGAATCTTCCACCACCAGCATTTCATGAGCGAGTCCGAGCGCATGCTTCGCGTGCTCGAGAAACGCTCCGGTGACGGCTGCCTGGTTTTCCTCGACCTGGATTACTTCAAGCAGGTCAACGACACCCACGGGCATGCCGTGGGTGACGCGGTGCTGAAGCACGCCGTGGCGATCTGCAAGGGCCAGCTGCGCAGGGCCGACCTGCTCGGGCGCCTGGGTGGCGAGGAATTCGGCATGCTGCTGATGGACACGCCGCGCTTGCAGGGCAGCGTGGTCGCCGAGCGCATCCGGTTATCGCTCGCGGCCTCGCCGTTGGTCGTGGACGGCGTGGTCGTTTCGTTCTCCGCCAGTATCGGCCTGGCTTGTACTGACCGGGCAGGCTATGACCTGGCGCACCTGTGCCGCGCGGCGGATGCCGCGCTTTACCGGGCCAAACACAGGGGACGAAATCGTGTCGTGTGCGACGGCGACGTCGATGATTCGATCCTGATGAGTGGAACGTGACACGCGATCAGGGGCCGTTCAAGGCTGACCGCCTGCGCGTATCGTCGCTTCGTTGATGGCGCGTACCCGGGCCTCGTCCACCTTCTCGACCTTGCGGTCGTAGGTGTACAACCCGTTGTGCTCGCCCTCGACATCGGTGATCTGCGTATAGACGCTTCCCGATACGCCGATGCCAGGGCCCTTGTCGCGAAGCACGGCGGTATTGGCGACGTAGCCATCGTTCAACGCGGCATTGTCCTTGACGTCGCCGTAGGGGTTGATCGGCGTGTTGGGCCAAACGTGGCCGGGGACACCGAGGGTGAGTCCGCCATGTTCGCCGTCCATGGAAGCGCGCGTCGCGTCGGGGCTGGGTAGTCCGGGGCCCTGGTAATCATGCACGTCGTACACATCGCCCGCGTGCGGATCGCCTTTCGTGTCGCAGCAGTTGGCGCCACTGCGTGCATTGACCAGGCGCGACGGATCCCGTTGCTTGATCTGCGCCGCCAGCTCGGCGGCAGCCGGGATGCTCCACTGGCCCCAGCCTTCGTTGAATGGGATCCAGCCGATGATCGAGGTCTCACCCTTCAGTTGGTCGACGATGGCGGAGACATCGGTGCGGAAGCCTGTCTTGTCGGCCTCGCTGAGTTTTTCGTTGTGTCCGTTCGGCAAGGCAGGCATGTCCTGCCAGACCATCACGCCGAGGCGGTCGGCCCAGTAGTACCAGCGAGCGGGCTCCACCTTGATGTGCTTGCGGATGGTGTTGAAGCCTAGATCCTTGGTCTTCTGGATGTCGAACTTCAGTGCGGCGTCGGTAGGCGCCGTGTAGATGCCGTCAGGCCAGTAGCCCTGGTCCAGGGTCGCGAGCAGGAAGGTCGGCTTGCCGTTCAGCACGATGCGGTTGTGGTCGCCCACCTTCGCGATGCCGATGCTGCGCAGGCCGGCGTAGCTGGTCACCTCGTCGCGTTGGCCGCCCTGTGTCAGCGTGGCCTTGAAGGTGTAGAGGAAGGGGTCCTCCGGGCTCCACAGGCGTGGATGCGCGATGGCCAGGCGCAGGGGTTGGCTGGCTGGTCCGCTTGCTTCGCCTGCAGGCTTGCCGTCCGCGAAGGCCGTGACATGAAGCGTGGCGTCCCCGCTGGCTCCTTGCAGCTTCGGCGTGACCGTGAACGCATCGAGGCTGTTCGCTGGGGTGAAGTCCAGCTGTGCAAGGCGGGTGACCGGTACCGGCTCTAGCCAGACCGATTGCCAGATACCTGAGGCGGCGGTGTAGAAAATGCCCTCGGGCTTCAATCGCTGCTTGCCGACCATGACGTTCGCGCCATCGACGGGCGCATGCACGGCGACGACGATTTCCTGCGGTCCCTGCGCGTGCAGTGCTTGCGTGATGTCCGCCGCGAACGAGGTATAGCCGCCCGTGTGGCGTGCCACCTGCGTACCGTTGACGTATACGGTGGCGTCCTGGGCCACTGCCCCGAAGTTCAGTTGGACGTGCTGGCCCTGCGCGGTGAAGGAAGCCGGGATGTCCACCAACCGGCGATAGAACATGAAGTCCGAATGCTTCTGCACGCCCGAGAGCACCGATTCGATCGGGTAGGGCACCAGGATCTTGTCCTTCAACGCCTGGCCGAAGGGCGGAGGCGCTTGCCCGTCAGTCGACGTGTATTGCCATAGACCGTTGAGGCTCATCCACTTCGGATGGTCCAGCGAGGGGCGTGCGAGTTGGGGGCGGGGGTATTCGGGTAATGCGTTGCGGGGGGACACCTCGGCTGTCCACGGAGTGGGGAGAGGGGGCGACTTGCCGTTCCAGACGCCGGTTGTGTTAGATGCCGCCATGGCTGTTGGGGCGATGGTGATGGCCAGGGTCAGGGCGGTGAGGGCGATGGTGCGTTGGGCCATGCCGGATCGCCGCTGAAGCGGCTCCCACATGTCTGCCTTGCTCACCTTTGTACGGCTCACCTTTGCTTCTGCCTTGCTCATTTTTGTTTGCCTTGCCTCTGCCTTGCTCACTTTTGTTTGCCTTGCCTCTGCCTTGCTCACCTTTGCTTGCTTTACCTGTACCTGGCTCACCTTTGGCTTGCTCAGCTCTGCCGTGCTGGCTTGTGCCTTGCCTGCTTCTGCGTTGCTTGTCATCGGTGCTCCTTAATGGGGTTGGCTCGACGGCGACATGGAGGGCGGTGCGTCGTTCGGGTGGGTGCCCCAGGTCTTGCTTGGTTCGGGTCCCATGGTGAGCACGAGCGTTGCGCCGCTCTCGATGTCGGCATGGCTGAACCAGGGTTTGGTCCACGGCTTGCCGTTGAGCGTGGCGGACTGGATGTACATGTTCCGGGCCGAATTGTCGCGCGCGACGATCTCGAAGATCTTGCCGTTGCCCATGCGCAGGCGCACATGGTCGAAGATCGGGCTGCCGATGACGTAGTCGGGGCTGGAAGGGTCGACGGGGTAGAAGCCCATCGCGCTCAGTACGTACCAGGACGAGGTGGAGCCCTGGTCATCCATGCCGGGGAAGCCGTAGCCGGTGGCATCGCTGCCATAGAGATCCGCGAGAATGCGCCGCGTCAGCGCCTGTGTCTTCCACGGTTGACCACCCCATGCGTAGAGATAGGCGGCCTGCTGGTCAGGCTGGTTGCCCTGCACGTATTGGCCGATGACGCCGGTGCAGTCGCGGCAGATGCCCTTGGGTTGGTAAGGCGTGGAGAAGAACGTATCGAGCTTCGCGTTGAACGCGTCGCGCCCACCGAGCAGGCTCATCAGCCCGTTCACGTCGTGCGGCACCAGCCACAGCGTGGACCAGCCCGAACCTTCCTTCATCATGAAGTTGTAGTACGGCTCGGCCGGATCGAACGGGGAGATCCACTTGCCGTCTTCGGTGCGACCCCGGAAGAAGCCCACCGAGGGATCGAACACATTGCGGTAATTCGCGGCGCGGCGCTCGAACATGTCGGCATCGTCCGTCTTGCCAAGGCGGCGGGCCATGTCGGCGAGGGCGTGATCGTCCCACGCGTATTCCAGCGTGGTGGCGACGCCGGCCTTGCCGCCCGCGTAGGGAGGGCTGGGGTTGCCGGGCGGGATGATGTCGGAAATCCAGCCGTTCTTCGCGTACTCGGCGAGGTAACGGCGCGGACCGTTCGGATCGGTGGCGTTCTTGCGCAGGGCCTCGTACGCGGCGGCGTAGTCGAACGTGATGCCGCGCTGCCATGCGCCATCGTAGAGGAACACGGCATGGTCGCCGTGGAACGAGGTGTTCATGTAGCCGCGCTCATGCGCCCGGTCCAGCTCGGACCGCATGATGTCCTGCACGACTTCCGGCGAAAGCAGCATCAGCAGGGCGATCTGGTTGCGTCCCGTGTCCCAGAAGGGCACCGGGCCGTAGTGATCGTAGTCGGCGACCTGGTCGTGGCCGTCGGCATCCGTGTAGTGCTCTCCCTTGCGCGCGATCATGCGCGGGCTGGCATAGGAGTGATACAGGGTCGAATAGAACAGCATGCGCTGCTTCGGCGTGCCGCCGGTTACCTGCACGCGATCGAACAGATCCGCCCATTTCGCGCGGGCTTTCGCGTGGACGCGATCGAAGTCGGCATCGCTGTCCTGCGCGCGAAGCCTCTGTTCGGCTTCCTGCGCACTGTGGCCGTGGGCGATGCGCACAACCACCTGGTCGCCTGCCTTCGTGTCGAAGGTGAGATAGGCGCCCGCGTATTCACCCGAGACGGTGCGGCGGCCTGCCTGTATGTCTTCGTGTCCCAGTCCTTCCCCTTTGTTGGTCACCTCGGCGTGGAAGGTGCCGAAGCTGGCGAAGGGGCGGGAAAACTCGGCGACGAAGAAGGGACCGTCGGCATCCTTGTCCCTGCGTCCGGCGGTGGCGACACCGCGGAGAATGCGATCGCCGACGACTTCGACATCGCCACCCGCGCGGCGCAGGTTCACGACGACGTTGGACCGGTGGCTCTCGGGGAAGGTGAAGCGCATCAGGCTGGTCCACTGCGTGGCCGTCAGCTCCACCTTCGTATGGAACGTGGCGAGATCGACCGCGTAGTAGCCCGGTGATGCCTTCTCACTCGCCTTGTCGTAGTACGACGTGGCGTAGTCCGGCGGCACGGTCCAGTCCCCGACCACGGGCATGACCATCGGCGCGCCGCGTGCGCCATAGGTGGAGCCGCCACCCGTGAAGCCGACCATCGCGGGACGGCGGTAGTCATAAGCCACGGGGACGCCGGTCGCAAAGCCCAGGTCGGCATTGATGTTGACCGGAGCCGCCTCGGTCGCGCTTTGCGGCAGGCTCGCACCTGGTGTCGTCATGCCGGTGTAGAGCGGCTCGCCCGGTGGCGGCGCATTGCCGATGAACTCCTGCTTGTCCAGCGGCGCGGTGCCCACCAGCGGATTGGCAAGGTCGACATTCGACACCGCCGGGGCAGTCTGCTTGCCGGTCGCGGCATGGCCGATGAAGGTGGAACCCAGCCCAAGGAGCGCCAGGGCCACGGCGAGGGAGGTGCGGGGGGTAGGGGAGAACATGAGAGGCTTCCTGTCAGACAAATGAAGCGGGGCCGGGCGTAATGCCCGGCCCCGTCGTTCTCTTACTTGTCGCTTTCACCACCGAACTTGTAGGTCACGCCGAGGTAATACTGGCGGCCCGGGTACAGCAGCTGGACCAGGCGTGAGCGTGTATCGCCGCCCAGGTAGGTATGCGGCGTCGCCTTGTTGAAGTTGATGATCGACGCGGTGACCATGAAGTGCTTGTTGAACTCATAGTCACCATTCAGATCGATCTGGTGATATGGCTGTGCGTAGATCGGCAGGCCCGCGGCCAGACCCTGCATCGTGCGACCCGTCCAGTTGTCGCTGGCACGCAGAAGCAGGCCATTCTTTTCATAGAACAGGGAGACGTTGGCCGCGTATTTCGCGCTACCGATCAGCTCGGCCTTGCCCACCTGCGTATCGCCGAGGGACACCGCGGTTTCATTGGTGTGGTTGAGCGTGTAGTTGGCGATATAACCGAAGCCGGTGTCCCAGGTGTGCTGCGCATAGATTTCGATGCCCTTCGACGTGCCGGAGCGGCCGTTGGCATTGGTGCTGTACTGCTTGAAGTTCGTCTGGGTGCCGCCCACGTTCACGTCGATGTTGTTGACGGTGACCGGGACAACGAAGTTCTTCACCTTCTTCTGGAAGAAATCGATACCGATCACGCCGTGGGTTGCGTAGTACCACTCGCCGGCGAGGTCGAACTGGGTCGCCGTGAAGGGCTTCAGGTCGGCATTGGCGCCGGAGCCGTACCAGCCGGGCAGCGGGGCGCCGAACTGTTTGCGATCGTTGTAGTAATCCTGCGTGTTGTTTGTCAGCTGGCCGAGTTGCGCCAGGTCGGTGTAGTTGGCGCGGGCCATCGCCTGCGAGCCGGCGGCACGCAGGATGAAGTCATCCGCGATGGTCCAGGCGATGTTGAAGCTCGGCAGGAACTTGTTGTAACGCTTGTTGGACGTCGAGTTGTTGAAATTCTCGACCACGGCCACCTCACGAGGCAGGTACTGGAAATCGCCCGGGGCGCACGCACCACCGCCCGCGTTCGTGCCCGAGGCGGGGCAGATCAGGATGTTGCCGGCGGCGTCGTGGTAGTACACCGCGTTGTTGGTGGTGACCTGGTTGGCGACGGTCAGGTCCTGCTTCGTGGTGACGAAGCGCACGCCGACGTTACCGCGCAGGGTGCCCGTGTCGAAGTTCGCCTGCACGTAGGCAGCCGCGATCTTCTCGCCAATCGACGACTTGTTCTGCGGCTTGTTGTAGATCGTCCGGTCGTACGTGTCGTTCAGGTAGTTGTAGTACGCCGGGTAGTTGATCGCCGGGAAGATGCTGTCGCCGTAGGCATGATTCACGCCGTCGAGGTAGTTCGGCAGCAGGAAGCCTGCCGGAAGCTGGCCTGCGTTTGGATCGCAGGTCTGGAACTGCAGGGTGGTGCCCTTGCAATACCAGCGCACTTCGTTGCTTTGTTGTTCCGCGTTGGCATCGCTGTACTTCGCGCCGAACTGCAGCGACTGCAGCCACGAGGAATCGAACGCCCAAGTGAAGTCCGCCTGCGCGAAGTTCTGCGAGGTGCGTGTGTTCACCATGTTGGAGCCGGTCGAGCCCAGGTCGACCTGGCCGGCGCCATTCTGCATGTTCTGCAGCACGGACGGATCGGCCGAGATGCCCGGCTTGCCACTGAGGTTCCAGGCGGCACCGGTGCTGCCGTCCACCCACTGGCCATTCACGAAGTTGCGCGGCTTGGCGGCCATGCCCAGTTCGATCGAGGGACCACCCTTCGCCCAGGTTCGGCCGACGTTGAACGAGCCGCTGAGGTCGCCTCCGTTATCCCATTCGCCTTCCAGGTTGAGGGTCTGCGAGGTGGCCTTCTCGACGGAGTAGTTGCCGTTGAGCCACGGGATTTCCGTGGAGCACACGTCCACTGCCTGGCGGGTGGCGCCCGTGGCCGGGTTCACCGTGGAATTGCAACCGACGCCGGCGGGCGGCAGCACATAATTCGCACCCGTGACGATGGTGCCCGACTTGTCGAAGGTCAGGCCGTTCGGCGCAAGCAGGCGGCCGTTCTGGTCGGCGTAGTTGGTGTTGTTCGGCAGACCCCACTCGGGGACTTCGAGCGTGTTGGTGATCTGGGTCTGCTGACGCTCGAACCGGAAGTAGTTACCGGTCAGCAGGAAGTGATCACTTGGCTTGAACTGCATCGTGGCCTGGGCACCCTTGGTCTTCAGGGTCAGGTCGTTACGACTTGTCGCGAACTGCTGTGGCGCCCAGAAGCCATTGGAGATGTTTCCGGCCTGGTCGACGACGCCGTTGCCCCACAGGTCGATGTTGTTGCTGACCGCGGAGTTGTACGGGTTGCCGTGGACGTCCACCGGCGGCTGGGTACAGGTTTCGTGAGCCTTGCAGGCGTCCGACCACCAGTGCCAGCTGGAGGCGTCCGCCTCGTACGTGGTGGCCTGGCGCTTCTGGTAAGCGCCGGCGACGAGAACACCGAAGGTTTCGTCCTTGTTCTTCCACGACCAGAGCGCCGCGCCCTGCGGTTCCGTCTTCGCACTGGTATCCGAGCTCGCGGCGGTGCCGGTGACGAAGCCTTCGTTCGCCGCCATTTCGAGCGGGCGGCGCGTGCGCAGGTCCACGTTGCCGCCGATGCCGCCTTCATCGAGGCGCGCTTCAAGACTCTTGTAGAGCTTGATGTCCGAGAACATGTTGGCGGGGAACAGCGTGTAGTTGAACGATCGCGTCAGGTCGGCCGACGTATCGGCCGATGCCACGTAATTGCCGTTCAATTGCGTCAGCGTCAGTTCGGGGGCAAGGCCACGGATGCTGACGGTCTTGCCTTCGCCGGATTCGCGGCTGATGACGACACCGGGCACGTGCGCAAGGGCGTCGGCGATGTTCTTGGCGGGGAACTGCGCGATGTTCTGCGCGTTGATGACCTCGACGATGGAGTTGGCTTCGCGCTTGTCCAACACGTTCTGGTCGATCGACTGGCGATAGCTGGTGACGACGACCGTTTCGAGGTTGGTCGGACTGCCGTTCTTCTCCTTCTCTGCCTTCTTGTCCTTGTCGTCCTTCTTTGCCGTCGCGCCATCGGGCGTGGATGCCGGCGTGGGTGATGTCGTCGCGGCGGGCGCGGTGGTCTGCGCAAAGGCTGCGCTGGGTGCCCCCAGGTAGCCGGCGAGCGACAAGGTCGCCGAAGCGAGCGCAGCGTAGAGTGGCTTGCGCTTAAACAGGTGAGGCAGGTAAGTCATTACTTGTTTATTCCCCGAAATGATGTGCGCCCTCCGGCGCGGTGATCCCCCGTTCGATCACTGCAACCTGCGTGTCAGTGCGACATGCGTCCTCCTTTCAACGATTGGATCGATTGAAAATTCAGGCCGCCGAAGCCCGTGGGCGTCGGCGATGTATGCGTCACAAAAGGGAGTGGGTTACGGCGATGACCTGCCGCTGGGCGCGGCGAGGCTCGCGAACATGGGCACGCGAGTGGTGCGCGGATGTCGCGTTGTCGAAGTACGGGCGATGCTCTGTTTCATGTGGCGGCTCCCCATTTCCCTCAGCAGGCCTCGCGGGAGACAACAGCACCCAGGGGCGGCGCTGGACGCGCACCTCCTCGGCCCTCCCACCCCAGTCCAAGCTCCCCGGTTCCTCATGGTCGCGGCACGACCTGAATCACGTTCAGCTTGGATCGATCTAAATCCCCGGGGCAATTAAGACGCCGAAGTGACGGACTGTCACGCTGCACCGCAAAAACATAAGGCGATCCGGTGAAAGTCACTCCGGATTTGCGAGGGGCGACACACTTTCATGCACGCGCGCGCACGGTGCAGGTTCGCGCGGCGGATTACGCCCGGCGTGGTTCATCCAGCAAACCGGCCGTGCCCGCGTCGGCCACGTCGTCCGGCGTGTCCAGCGCCCGGCCCAGCGCATCGCAGCGTATGGCGGCAGGATGGGCGCCGGTCCACAGCCGCCTGAACGCCGCTCCCGAAGGAAGCGTGGCGGCGAGCGCCATGGTTTCCGGCCGGAGCAAGGCGGGCGGCCCTAGCGCGTCGCCATAGGCGGACACGGCGTCGCAGCTGCCATCGTAGGCGACAAGCAGTTTTTCGAGGTGATCAGGCGTGAGGCAAGGCTGGTCAAAGACAGTGACGAGCACGGGGTAAGGACGGCCGGCGAGGGCCGCCGCCGCGCGGGCCAGCGATGAACCTATGCCGCTCTCCCACGTGGGATCGAACACGATGGCCGTACGCACGACGAGCGGCGCCAGCTGTTCGGCATGCGCGCCCAGTACGACCAGCAAGTGCTTTGGGTTCGTCTCCTTGGCGAGGCGGACCGCACGCTGAAGCAGCGTTTCTCCCGATATGGTCAGCAGTTGCCGGGGCTTCTCCAGCCCCATGCTTCCGCCTGCGGCAAGCACGACCGCATCGTGTTCTACACGTACTCGCATACGACTCCCGAAAGCCACGTACTCCGACTCGGGCGCTAGCATGCAGCGGTGACGACGCCTGCGCCACCCCCACGAGAGGACGGCTATCGACGGGCATCGGTCCCGCCTTACACTGCGGCCTCCCTCGTGGCAGGTGGAACGCATGGCTATTCGCTCGCGCTGTGTCCTGGCAGGTCGCATGTTCATCCTGGCGCTGCTTCTGCTGCCGGTCATCGTCATGGGTCAGTCCGTGACGGGGGTGGGGTTCAAGGCCATTACGGTCAACGACCCTGTCAACGGTGGCACGACGCCGGGTTTCGTCTTCTACCCGTCTGCAGAGCCGTCGAAGGTGACCCCACGGGGGCCGTATGAACTGCATGCCACACCCGATGCAGCGCCGATCGCCGGTGCCAAACCGCTCGTGGTCATCTCGCATGGCCACGCCGGATCGAACCTTGGCCATCACGATCTCGCCGTGTACCTGGCGAGCCATGGCTTCGTGGTAGCGACCGTCGAGCATCCCAAGGACAATTTTCACGATGCGAGCGGTGTCGGGACCGCGGCGGTGCTCGATGGGCGGCCGATCCAGATAAAGGCGACCATCAGTGCGCTGCTCGATGATCCCCAATGGAAGTCGCTCATCGATCCGCGGAAGATCGGCGTGGCGGGTTTTTCCGCCGGCGGTTACGCCGCTCTGATGGTGTCGGGTGCGGTCCCGAAGTTCGATTTGTTCGTGGGTTATTGCCAAAGGCACCCGAAGGATCCGGACTGCGGAATGCTGCAGAAGCTCCAGGCCAATGGCACCGCGACAGCGGCCCTCGCCGAACTGCAATCCAGTGTCGACCGTTGGGGCAAGCCCGCCGATCCCCGTGTGAAAGCCGTGTTCGCCATGGCGCCGCTGAGTCTGGTTTTCGACAAGGCGAGTTTTTCCCATGTCGATATCCCGGTGTTCCTCTACTACGGCCAGGACGACCAGGTGTTGCTGCCGCAGGAAAACATCCTGCACATCGCGCCGCTGATAAAGACACTCGCCGGGAAAGAAATGATTCCGAAGGCGGGCCATTACGTGTTCCTCGCGCCGTGCTCGCCGTCGTTGACCAAGGACGCGCCGGAGCTTTGCCAGGATCCACCGGGTGTGGATCGCGTCGTGGTTCATCAGGCCATCAACGAACGTGCACTCTTGTTCTTTCGGAAGACGTTGGGTATCACTTCGGACAAAGGCACGCGTTAGTCATCACAGGGGAAACGAACATGAGGCGATGGGTTGCGCTGGCCTTCGGGCTGGCAGCGGTTGTGTGCGGGCCTTTTTCAATGGCGGCTGACGCTTCGGTTTCGAAGGGGGATGTGGGTCTTTCACCTTCCTGCACGGGCAAGCAGGCCAAGGTCGACGATGCGGGTTTCGTCACCATCGGCGGCATCGAGCAGTGGGTGACGGCCAAGGGAGACAGTTGCGCCAACCCCATCATCCTGTTCATCAGCGGTGGCCCGGGTAATCCGCTGAGTGGCCTTTCCGACAGCATCTACGGCGCGGGCCAGCGCGATTTCATCGTGGTGCAGTGGGACCAGCGGGGCTCCGGCATGACCTATGGTCGCAGTCCTCCGGCCCCGGGTGAAAAACTGACGATCGAACGGATGGCCCGGGACGGCAACGAACTGGCCGCCTATCTCGCCAAACGGTATGGCAAGCGGAAGGTCATCTTGTGGGGTAGCTCGTGGGGTTCGATCCTCGCGGTGCACATGGCCAAGGCGCACCCGGAGTTGTTCTACGCGTACGTGGGTACGTCGCAGGTCGTCAATTCGGTGGAGACGCAAACCGTCAGCTATAAAAAGCTGCTGGAGCTCGCCACGGCAGCAAACGACAAGGATTCACTGGCCGTGCTCAACCAGGTCGGATCGCCACCCTGGACCGACCCACGCAGCTTCGGGAAAGTACGCCGGATCATTCGCAAGTACGAAGCCAAGGTCACGCTGCCGCCACCGGATAGCTGGAAGCGCGCACCGGCCTACACGACCGCCAAGGCGGAGGCGGACTATGCCGACGGCGAAGATTATTCCTTCATGAACTTCGTGGGCATGCATGGCGATGGGATGCTGTCCCAGGTCGACCTGCCGAAGCTCGGCACGGATTTCGCCATTCCCGTGTTCTTTGTCGAGGGTAAGCACGACCTGCTCGCACCACCAGAGCTCGCCCGGCAGTATTACGAAAGCATCAAGGCACCGGAGAAGGGCTGGGTGTTGCTGGAGCACTCCGGCCACGACCCGAACCAGGAAGTGGTCGACGCGGAGTACAAGGTGCTGCGCGAGAGGGTTCTTCCGCTGACGCGGGGTAAGTAACGCGTCACGTAGGAGCGCGGAGGGAGCGCTCCTACGTGACGGTGACAGGCTTGGGCTTAGTGTTTCTTGGTATCAAAGGACGGCGGGGCGTCCGATGCCTTGTTCGCCCAGTTCTTGTTCGGCTTGTCCGACAGATCGAATTCAAGCTTGCCGCCCTTCAACGCGAAGGATTCTGGCAACCATGAACGGGCCGACGCCTTGCCGTCCACCTTCAACGCCGTGACATAGGGTTTGCCTGCGCCGGCGTTGGGCGCTTCGATGGTCACGTCGCCGTTCTCGCGATGGATGACGGCCTTGGTGAACAAGGGGCTTCCGACCACCATTTCCGCGCGTCCGGGGATCGCCGGATAAATACCCAGTGCCGCGAACACGTACCAGGACGACATCTCGCCGAGGTCGTCGTTGCCGGGAATGCCGTTCGGTGCGTTGACCCAGATGGTGTCCAGCACGCGGCGGACCAGTTCCTGCGTCTTCCACGGCTGGCCCGCGTAGTTGTAGAGCCAGGGTGTACCGATGGACGGTTCGTTGTCGAGCTCGGCGTGGAGCGGGCCGGACTTGGTCACGGCGAAGGCGCCATCGGGTTGGTAGAAGAAAGCGTCGAGACGCTTGCGTGCCTTGTCGCGTCCGCCCATGGCATCGAACAGGCCGCCCACGTTGAACGGCACCATCCAGACGTACTGCGCGGCGCTGCCTTCGACGAAGCCGTCTTCCGTGGACGGCGTGAAGGCATGCGGCTTCTCCTTCTCGTTGTCCTGGACCAGTGCCCAACTGCCATCGGCGTTGCGGTTGCGGATATAGCCGCCTTCCGGCGTGGCCTTCGGATCGAAAAGGTTGCGCCAGTACTGCGCACGTTCGAGGAAACGCTCGGAAGTGGCCTGATCACCAAGGCGACCGGCAAGCGCGCTGATGCCGAACTCGGCGGCGACGGTCTCAAGCGTATCGGCGGCAGGTCCCCACGCTGGGGCGCCTACGGGGATGTAATGCAGCTTCAGCCACGCATCGAGGCCTGGACGCTGGCCGACGCATTCCACTTCGCAGCCATCGTGCGATGTGTCGAGCGCGGTCGGGTTGTCCGCGGCGTGAACCAGCGAGGCGAGGGCACCTTTCGCATCGAAGTCGCGCGCGCCGAAGGCGTAGACGCCGGCGATCGACGCTGCGGCCGGGTCGCCGTTCATCACGTGCGTGCCGCCGTTGTTGTGCGTCCAGCGGTCCCACACACCGTGGTTCTGCTGGGCCTGGTTGTAGAGACTTTGCGCGATGTCGCTGGCGGTCTTCGGTTCCAGCCACGCGACCAGCGGCAGCTGCGAACGGTAGACGTCCCAGCCGGAGAAGTTGGCGTACTGCGCCTTCTGGTTGCCGCTGACGCGATGCACCTGATTGTCGAAGCCACGGTATTCGCCGTTGACGTCGCTGAAGACGTTCGGATGCATCAACGCGTGGTAAAGCGCGGTGTAGAACGCCGTGCGCTGGTCCGCCGTGCCGCCCTCGATCCCGATGTGCGAAAGGCGCGCGTTCCAGGCATCGACGGCCTTGTCACGCAGGGCTTCGAACGTCGTTCCTTTGGGATTCTCCGCGTCGAGGTTCGCCTGTGCATTCGCGGCGCTGACATAGGAGATGCCGACGCGAACGTTCACCGTGCCCGTACCCTTCGCGAAGCCTACCCACGCGCCCGAACCGGTTCCCGCTTCGGCGAAGCCCTTCGGTCCGTAACCGGTGCCGCCTTCGGCATGCGTTCCGCCCGGTGTGACGGACGTGTCCTTCCACGCACCGGTGGAAGCGAAAGGCTGGTCGAACTCGGCGACGAAATACAGCGTGTAATAGCTATGACGGTCGGCTTCATTGATGTAGCCGCAGAAGTTTCCACTGGTCACTTCGCCAGTGACGCGCTGGTTGGCTTTGTCGATGGTGACCTTGGCGTTTTCCGATCCGGCCTCAGAGTCGGAGGAGCGTATGAGCACGTTCACCGGCTTGCCCGCGGGAAAGGCAAAGCGCGCTGCGCCGGAATGCAGCGCCGCGGTCAGATCCGTCGCCACGCCGTTGTCGAGCGTCACGTGGTAATGGCCGGCCTTAGCGGTTTCATTCGCGTGCGAAAACTTCGACGCGTAGGCGTGGCGGAAGTCTGTCGATGGTGAGGTCGTGATGTCCTCGGTAACCGGCATGATCGGCACGTCGCCCGAGCCGCCCGCGCAACCCCAGCCTTCGACATTGGTGAGGCTGAATCCGCGTATCGCGTCGGCGCGGTATTCGTAGCCGCCCGGCGCGGCGATAGGCGACTTCTTGCCGGGCAGCGGTGAGGCCTCCGGGCTGAATTGCAGCATGCCGAAGGGGACGACCGCCCCCGGGAAGACGTTGCCGCCGTTGGTGGTGCCGATGAGCGGATTCACCAGCGCGGCAGGACCGGAGGCGGCAGCCGCGAGGGCAGGAAGGAGGGCGGCGGCGAGGGCGATCGGGCGAATGGCGCGCAAGGGTGAACCTCCAGAGGACCGGGACTTATCTCGATTGAAATCGTTATAGGAGGTCCCGTCCCGTGCCAAGGGTCACGTTGCCGCACATCGGCAGGACTTTTGTGGGAGCCGCTTCAGCGGCGATAGGGGTACCTCACCCTGGCCCGCCGCCGCGGGATCGCCGCTGAAGCGGCTCCCACACAGGATGGGTTCCAGGAAGCTAAACGGAGGGTTTGTGGGTTACCAGAGGACGCCGTCGGCCGGTTTGACCTGTTCCAGGTCGTGCGGCTCGCCGAGGGCGTCGCGCAGGTCGATCTCGATGCTGCGGGTAAGCGCGGTCATCGGGACGTCGTCTTCGAGGTTTTCGAAGGGGTTCTGGATGTCGTTGCCGATCTGCAGAAGCGCGAGGAACAGGAAGCCGGCCACCGTGGAACCCAGCGGCGTGTAGAGGCCCAGTGTCTCGACCAATCCGATGGGCAGGAGCACGCAGAAGCCGTGGGTGAAGATCACGGGATAGGTCGCGTACTGCTGCGGCAGCGGGGTGTTCTTGATCCGTTCCATGCCGCCCTGGGCGTTCGTCAGGTCGGACGAGGCGCGCGCGAACGTGGTCAGCAGGATGGGATCGGGCCTGGCGGCCGCGATGATAGCCGCGGTACGTCCATGGATGGCGTTGGGCACGTTGGTGACGCGCCGCAGCGCGGCGATCTCGTCGTCGGGAATCCGCCCGGCCAGTTCATCCCACGGCGGCTGCCGGCGCAGATGGAGACGCAAGGCATGGACATAGGCGATCTGCCGGTGCGCCACGGTGATGGCCACCTCGCGGCTTGGCAGAAGCGTGAGTGCTTCACGGACCAGGGTGCGCGAGCCGTTGACCATGGCGCCCCACAGCGTGCGCGCTTCCCACCAGCGCGCGTATGCCGTGGTGTTGCGGAAACTCAGGTACACGGCCACGGCGGAGCCGAGCAGGGTGATCGGGAGTTCGGGAAACGCCTCGACCCAGGGCAGCGGCGTGAAATACCAGGCGGCCGTCACGACCACATCCCACGCCAGGAGCCAGATGAGCGGGCGCCCGACGTAACGGAGGATGTGGCCGAGGTGGGCCCGCCCCGGAAGGATCACGCGCCGTGTTCTCGCTTGATCGCCTCGGCCAGCGGGATGAAGCGATTCGCGGATTCGTCGAGGACCGAGATCTTGCCGTCGCCGATGCCGTAGACCCAGCCCTGCAGGGTGATGGCGTTGTTGGCCATGGCCGCGGCGACCGCGGGATGCGTGCGCAGGTGGGTGAGCTGGAGGCGCACGTTCTCCTCGATCAGCGCCTGCATCGCCTCGGGCCCTTCGAGCTTGCGCGCGAAGACGGCGCTCTTGGCCGCCTGCGCGTTGCGCAGCCAGGCCTCGACCGTGGGCAGGTCCTTGGTGGAATCGGGGTTGAGCAGGCCCTTCATGGCACCGCAGTCGGTATGGCCGCAAATGACGACGTGGCGCACGCCGAGCACCATCACGGCGTACTCGACCACGGCGGACACGCCACCGAGCATCTCGCCGTAACCCGGCACGATGTTGCCGATATTCCGGCAGACGAAGAGTTCGCCCGGCTGGGTCTGGGTGATCATCTCCGGCACCACGCGGGAGTCCGCGCAGGTGATGAAGAGGGTATGAGGGCTCTGTCCTTCGGCGAGTTCGTCGAACAGGTGCTGGCTTTCGGGGAAGACCTTGTGGCTGAAGTCTTCGACACCGCGGAGCAGGCCGAGCAGGCTGTCGTCGCGTGGAGTTTCCTGGGTCATATGCGTTGCCTTGGAAAAGCTAGGCGAACAGTTTATGACAAACCCCGCCACGACGGATTCGCCGGGGTATGGACTTTGGTTAAGGCCGGCCGGGATTGGCTGGCCGGGCCCTGTGGGGAGCCAGCTTTGTGTGGGAGCCGCTTCAGCGGCGATGGGTGCTCGCGGCAACCTGGCCCGCTGCCGCGGGATCGCCGCTGAAGCGGCTCCCACACACTGCTGAAGCGGCTCCCACACAGTGCTGAAGCTGCTCTCAACTACTGCTGGAGCTGCCCCCACACACGGCTGAAGCTGCTCTCACCTATTGCTGAAGCAGCTCCCACATAGCACTGGAGCGGCTCCCACATGTCCATCATGGGCAGCCGGAAGTGCCGGGGCTCAGGCCTCGGCGTCTTCCTTATAGGCGTCGATCGGGATGCAGGCGCACATCACGTTCTTGTCGCCGAACACGTTGTCCACGCGCGACACCGGAGGCCAGTACTTGCTGAGCTTCAGCGAGGGCAGCGGGAAGGCGGCCAGTTCGCGTGGGTAGGCGTGGCTCCACTCGCTGCCCGTGACCATGGTGGCCGTGTGCGGGGCGTTGCGCAGCGGGTTGTCCTCGCGGTCCAGGCGGCCGTCTTCCACCGCGCGGATCTCGTCGCGGATCTGGATCATGGCGTCGATGAAACGGTCCAGCTCGTGCTGCGATTCGCTTTCCGTCGGCTCGACCATCAGCGTGCCGGCGACCGGGAAGCTCAGGGTCGGGGCGTGGAAGCCGAAGTCGATCAGGCGCTTGGCGACGTCTTCCGCACCGACACCCGTGAGGTCCTTCAGCGGGCGCAGGTCGAGGATGCACTCGTGGGCGACCAGGCCGTTACGGCCCGTGTAGAGCGTCTTGAAGTGCGGCGCGAGACGCTTGGCGATGTAGTTGGCGTTGAGCAGTGCCACCTGGGTGGCCTTGCGCAGGCCTTCGGTGCCCATCAGCGTGATGTACATCCACGAGATCGGCAGGATCGAAGCGGAACCGAAGCTGGCCGCGCTGACCATGCCGACGTCGCCTTCACCGCCGAACGTGCGCGGCAGGAACGGGGCGAGGTGCGACTTCACCGCGCAGGGACCGACGCCCGGGCCGCCACCGCCGTGCGGGATGCAGAAGGTCTTGTGCAGGTTGAGGTGGGAGACGTCCGAACCCCACTTGCCCGGCTTGGCGACGCCGACCAGCGCATTCATGTTGGCGCCGTCGGTGTACACCTGGCCGCCGTGCTTGTGCACGATGTCGCAGATGGCGACCACGTCTTCCTCGAACACGCCGTGCGTGGACGGGTAGGTGATCATGATCGCGGCGAGGCGGTCGGAATACTTCTCGGCCTTCTCGCGGATATCGTCGATGTCGACGTTGCCGTTCGCGTCGCAGCGCGTGACCACGACGGTCATGCCGCACATCTGCGCCGATGCCGGGTTGGTACCGTGCGCGGATTCCGGAATGAGGCAGATGTCGCGATGGCCTTCGCCGCGCGAGCGGTGATAGGCGCGGATGGCGAGCAGGCCGGCGTATTCGCCCTGCGCGCCGGAGTTCGGCTGCAGGCTGACCGCATCGTAGCCGGTGCATTCCACCAGCATCGCTTCCAGCTCGTCGATCAGCTGCTTGTAGCCCTGCGCCTGGTCGGCCGGAGCCAGCGGGTGGATGTTCGCGAACTCGGGCCACGTCACCGGGATCATCTCCGCGGTGGCGTTGAGCTTCATGGTGCACGAACCCAGCGGGATCATCGTGCGGTCCAGCGCGAGGTCCTTGTCGGCGAGGCCACGCAGGTAGCGCAGCAGTTCGTGCTCGCTGTGGTGCGTGTTGAAGACCGGATGCTGGAGGAAGTCGATGTCGCGCAGGAGGCCCTTCGGCAGCGCGTCGTGGACTTCGGCGTCGAGCGCGTCGATATCGCCCACGTTGGCGCCGAAGACGCCGGCGAGCGTGACGATGTCGGTGCGCGTGGTGGTTTCATCGAGGCTGATGCCGACGCTGGAAGCGTCGATGGCGCGCAGGTTCACGCCCGCGGCGGCGGCCTTGGCGTGGATCGCCTTCGCGTCGATGCCCGTAATGTGCAGGGTGTCGAAGAAATCACCGCCGAGCGTGACGCCGGCGCGGCGCAGCGCCACGGCGAGGATCGTGGCGAGGCGGTGCGTGCGGCGCGCGATGCGCACCAGCCCTTCCGGACCGTGGTACACGGCGTACATGCTGGCCATGACCGCCAGCAGCACCTGCGCGGTGCAGATGTTGGACGTGGCCTTCTCGCGGCGGATGTGCTGCTCGCGAGTCTGCAGGGTGAGGCGATAGGCCGGCTTGCCTTCGGTGTCGACCGAGACGCCGATCAGGCGGCCCGGCATCGAACGCTTATAGGCATCGCGGCAGGCAAGGTAGGCGGCGTGCGGGCCACCGAAGCCGTACGGCACGCCGAAACGCTGCGTGTTGCCGACGACGATGTCCGCGCCCCAGCTGCCCGGCGAGGCGATCAGGGTGAGGGCCAGCAGGTCGGTCGCGACGCAGACGACGCCACCGCGCGCATGCGTCGCGTCGGCCAGCGCCTTGTAATCGTTGATGCGGCCGAAAGTGTTCGGGTACTGCAGCAGCACGCCGAAGCTGTCGACGCTGGCGCCTTCGCTGTCGTCGCCGATGTGCAGCTCGATGCCGATGCCGTCGGCGCGCGTGCGCAACACTTCGAGCGTCTGCGGATGGACGTCCTTCGACACGAAGAAGACGTTGGACTTCGACTTCGCCGAACGCTTGGCCAGCGCCATGGCTTCAGCCGCCGCCGTGCCTTCGTCGAGCAGCGAGGCGTTGGAGATGTCCATGCCGGTGAGGTCGGCGACCATCGTCTGGAAGTTGATCAGCGCTTCCATGCGGCCCTGCGAGATCTCTGCCTGGTACGGCGTATAGGCCGTGTACCACGCCGGGTTCTCCAGCACATTGCGCAGGATGACGTTGGGAGTCAGCGTGCCGTAGTAGCCCTGGCCGATGAAGCTGCGGAAGACGGTGTTGCGGTCGGCGATCGCGCGGATCTTCGCCAGTGCCTCTTCCTCGGTCACCGCAGCGGGCAGGGCGAGCGGGGCGGGCGACTTGATCGAGCCGGGGACGATGGCGTCGGTGAGAGCGTCGAGTGTGTCGTGGCCGACCACGCGCAGCATCTCGGCGATTTCGGTGTCGTTCGGGCCGATGTGGCGCTCGATGAAGGCACCGTGGTTTTCGAGGTCGCGCAGCGAAGGAGTGGTTTTATGGCTCATGGGCTTGGAGGCATCCGAAATAACGCGCCGTGCCGGCACGTGGGGCGCCCCTCTGTCCTTTTGCCTGAGAGTTTGGAGGCGGGAGCCTCTTGCACCTTCGGCGCCGGATTGAACCGGTCTCTCCAGAGTGATGACAGCGCGGTGGTATGGGAGCCTGAGCGATTACGGGCGTTGCGCCTTCGGCAGCGGGTCCTTCCGCTTCTCCCACCGAACACTTACCGGACCGATTATACAGGCCCAGGGGCGAGGATGACCGTTCCGGAAGGGTGAGAGGCGATCCAGGCCCTAGCTGGGCGTAGGGGCTCGTGGAGGTCTCTGTGGGCGCTGGACGCGGATCGTCCCTGCCAAGGACCGGGCGGCGCGAAGGCCTTCCGCCATCGTCGCCTATCGTGCGGCGAACGGTCCCGGAACCATGCCTTTGTCCCCGATCGACTGCCCCGGAGCGGTGAGAACTCTCTCACCAGACGCCACGCAGGCGGGACTAACGTCGGAACCGGACTAAACAAGGAGGTCCCCCCATGAGTATCCCCACGCTCGTTGTCCGCTCCCTCACGCTGGCTATCGGCTTCGGCTTAGCCTTTTCGTCCCCGGCCATTGCTACCCAGACCACCCTGATCACGTTCGGCCAGCCAACGGCTGAAGCGCTCCCCAGCGCTGAAGGCGTTGCGCGGGTGTCCGCTTCAGGCCTTTCCGCCGCCGATGTCGATCGCTTGCGCCACGCCCCACCGGGGTCGGTCGTCGTCACGATCGCATCCGACGAATTGCCACTGTCCGACGCGGACGCCCGCTCGTTCAAGCAGCTGTTCGATGGCGGGATTCCCTTTCTCCTGCAATGGCATGGCCATGCGCCGGAGGACCTCGCGCGCGTCTCGTCGCTTTTCGGGATCGCCCCCACGGCGGGTGATGTCTTGCTGCGTCGCGCGGAGGGTGGCGCGGTGACGGTGTTCTCCCCGTCGCCTGGCCAGGCCGCTGACCCCGCCACCCTGCTGACGGCTTTCGGGGCGGCTGAAGCCTCGACGCAAAACCCTGCGGCGAACGAACTCCTGAGCCGCCCCGAATCCGTCATGTCGATGTCCGAAACCGCCGGCCTGCTGCCCGCGCGCCATTTCGACATCAACTTCGTCGATAAGGACGGCGAGGTGTCCGGCGTCACGGGCATCGACGTGGTGCGCAGTCGCACCACGTCCACGGACGCCAAGATGGTCGTGATCACCTCCAAGGCCACCGTGAAGACCGCGCTCAATGGCGTCGCCGATGGCAATTCCACCGGGAAGAATCTATGGGCCGCGTATCTGCCCACCGAGTACCGCCTCAGGCATACGCTGTCGGCCGACGGGATCGCGCCGACCTATCTCGACCACTTCCCCGAAACGGACGGGCGCACGGAATACACGCAGGTCGATTCGGAAAGCCGCGGCTTCACGATCGGTGGTTCCACGGGCGCGGAATTGAGCGCGACCGGCAAGGCGGATGAAATGCTCGCCGCGAAGGTGCCGTTCAAGGCGTCGGTAGGTTACGAGCACCTGTGGAACACGAGCCTGAGCATGTCGTTCCAGGATTATTCGCTGCTGGCCGCTCCCGAAGGGCGCGACTCGGTTCAGTGGAAGGCGATGATCGCTCCCCGATTGAAGGACGGGCTGATCAGGCGATGGGGAGCCGAGATGCCGCAGCTCACCGAAGACAAGATGACGCCGATGATGCGCACGACGACATTCAATGCCATGTCGCAGTGGAAGATCCCTGGCGAGTACGAAGGCATGGCGACGGTCAGTGTGTCGGCCGGGTACACGCTCGACCGCAAGGAATGGTGGTGGGACCGTACGTACATCCGGCACCGGAGCCAGCTCGATACGCGCGACATGCCGGTGGACTTCGTGCTCGACATGTCGGACCCGTATCTCACGGCTGAGATCACCGTGCTGATCCGCTCGGCGATGGGTTCGGGCGCTTGCCTGCGTGACAACGACGGTGAGGCGGATCTCGCGCCCTGCAACGCGACCGACCGTCGGCAGATGTGGGGCCTCAATGGCACGAGCCAGTACGTGAACCGTGGATCGGGTCTTTGCCTCGCTGTGCAGCCGGTCACCCGGAGCGTCGTCACGGTCTCCTGCAAGGATCCGGTGTATGAGAAGCAGTGGCAGTGGCGCGCGGATCGTCTGCATGCCCTGTCCAACCACAGCGATTATCGGCTCTATGTGGAAGACGGGCAGGTTCGCTACTTCGCTCCGGAAGGGCGTTTCCAGGACTATCCCGTGAACCCTTACGCCAGCCAGCTGGAGCCGTGGAGCAATTATCCGAATGCGCCGCGCCCGGGCATCGACCACCAGCCCGCACCCTCGGGGAGTGTCCCCCTGGAGATCAGTGAAGCGTGGGCCTCGATGTTCCGTCCCGTAAGCGATGACCAGCGCTGGCGCATCGAAGTACTTCGCCAGGGCCTGTAGCGACACGGAGGGCGAGGGCAGGTGCCCTCGCCCTTTCCGCGCGCAGCCTCGGAAGCCGCGCCCGAAGCTTGACCGCCGTCTTCGCCCGGCAGACCCTTGTCCGCGGTCAGATCACGATGGGACAGCCAATGCATTCCGTGGAACTCCAGCGAACCTTCCTCGACCTCACGACACCGCACGTGGCGGATGCGTGCATGCGACTTGGCATTCCCGTGCGCTGTGCGCCGGCCGGGATGCGATCCCTGTGGAATGCGGCGCATATGGTCGGCCGGGTACTGCCCGCGAGGCACTATGGAAGCGTGGATGTCTTTCTTGAAGCGATCGGCCGCGCCATGCCGGGCGACGTGCTCGTCGTCGACAACGCCAATCGCGAGGATGAAGCATGCGTCGGCGACCTCATCGCATTGGAAGCGAGTCGCGCGGACCTGTCGGGCATCGTCATCTGGGGGCTGCACCGGGATACGGCGGATCTCCACGTCATCAGACTACCCGTCTTCAGCATGGGTGCCTTGCCGGTCGGACCGCAGCGTCTGGACGAGCAGGGCGCCGAGGCCCTCGTGTCGGCACGGTGCGGTAACCATGTCGTCGATGCGCGGGATGTCGTGCTGGCCGATGCCGACGGTGTCCTTTTCATTCCACTGGAACGTGCGGCCGAGATCGCCGGGGTTGCCGCCGGCATTCGCGACACCGAGCGCAAACAGGCAGCCCGCATGCGCCTGGGCACGACGCTGCGCGAACAGACGCGGTTCGATGCATTCCTCACGGCTCGCCAGGCGGATGCCCGGCTCACCTTCCGACAGCACCTTCGCACCGTCGGTGGGGAAATCGAGGAATAAGCACGTCCGCTCGCGAGGCTGCGTCGTGACTGCCGGTGTCCGCCATCCTGCCGCCGGTTTTCGGTTCAGGCTCCGAACCGGCTGCGCATGAACGCCATGTAGGCATCCTCCGAGGTTTCGCGGCGTGCTTTCACCAGGGGCTGGATATCCTCGGTGGCGACGTAGCGCAGGCGGTCACTGCCGTCGGTGACCGCGTCGAAGATCACCTTCGCCACGTCCTCCGACGTAGCCAGCCGGGCGGAGCGCAGGCTGTCGAATACCTTGCCCGTGGCAGCCACGAAGTCCTCATACCCCGGGGGCGCCGCCGACTGGCCGAACTCGTCGGCGGATCGCGCGCTGAATTGCGTATCCAACACGCCGCCCGGCTCCACGATCTTCACGGTGATGCCCTGGGACGCGAGTTCATACGACAGCGATTCGGAGAATCCTTCGAGCGCGAACTTGCTGGCGTTGTAGAGCGAGATCATCGGCAAGCCGAATACGCCCGCACCCGAACTGACGTTGACGATGGTTCCGCGGCGGCGCGCACGGAAGTGCGCAAGGATGGCGCGTGTGACGTCCATGACGCCGAAGACGTTCACGTCGAACTGTTCCTGG
>DATNJP010000013.1:0-3234 GCA_035603855.1 Luteibacter sp.
ATGATGCGTAGCGGCTCGCCGCGCAGGAGATCGTTGGCGGCGTATTCCTCCGCGAACGCGGCGAATCCATGGCGTTCGAACGTGCGCAAGCCTTCGGCGAGCTCGGACACGACAGCGGTCGCGAAACGGTTACGGTCCGGCGGATCGCCGCCGAGGATCGAGGCGAGATCGGTGATGGGTTGGTCGGCGCGTTCATGCATGTGATCCGGCAGGCGGATGTTCACGCCCACGCCGATCACCGCCGCACACGGCCCCGAATATTCGCCCGACAGCTCCACGAGGATCCCGGCCATCTTGGCGTTACCGGCAAGGACATCGTTGGGCCATTTCAGCCCCGGCGTGCGAACACCGACTTCGCCCAGGGCGCGGATCAGCATCACGCCAACGGCGAGCGACAGACCCGACAGCGAAGCGAAACCACTGTCGAAGCGCTTGAGCACCGACAGGTACAGGTTCATGCCGGGTGGCGACAACCACGTTCGTCCACGCCGCCCGCGACCGGCCGACTGGGTTTCGGCCATCACGAACGCGAGATCGTCGAGCACGGGAATGCGGCGGGCCAATTCGCTGGACGTGGAGTCGATTTCCCAGTGCACCTCGAGCATGCCGACCCGGGCCGAGACCTCCGGTGAAAGCGAGGCGCGAATGCGCTGGCCATCGAGGAGCTCGATCGGCCATGGCAGGCGATAACCACCGCCGACCTTGGCTTCCACGGGCACGCCCTTAAGACGAAGCGCCTCGATCTGTTTCCAGACCGCGGCGCGCGTCACGCCGGCCTTCCGGGCCAGAACGGCGCCGGACACGGCGTCGCCGCCGGCAAGGGCTTCGAGGAGATCGCGTGCGAGCATGGGCTGCCGGGGACCGTCAGACGGCCGCTGTCGAGGGTGGGGAAAGCCGGGACATCCGGCGATTCTAGGGCAGTGGCGCCGATTTCGCCCACTTGGGGGCAGCAGGCCGGCCGTGGACGTCCAGCACTGGCATGGTCGTGAATTTTCTGCGAGGATCGGTAGGTCCCCCCTTTGTCCCAAGGGGCTTCAGGGTTTACCGATGAACGCCAGACCGTACATCCTCGGATGTCTGTGCCTCGTCGGTGCCGCCGGCACCGCCGCCGCTTCCGACATCGACCCGACCAGTGGTCTGCTCTCCATGGGCAGCTCAAACACGTCGTCGTCGTTCGAAGGCGGCTCGCGTTCGACGCAGGGTGGCCGCGATGGTGGTGGTGGCGACGTCATGACATCCCGTCCAGGGAATGCGTCGCAGCGAAACACCGGGTCGTCTCCCGTTCCCGCGCCGGTAGATACCCCTGACAGCCCGCACGACGACATGATGCCGCTTCGCTCTTCGGCACCCAGCTGGCAGTCCATGCTGCCGGGGTCGATGCTCTGATCGTTCTCGGCCGTCTCCCTTGGGCTTCGTCCAGTCGCTGATCGCGCGATTTCGCGCCCCCGTCCCTCCGATCGATGAAGGCGTATGGCGGCAGGCCATCGAACGGGTGCCGCTGGCTCGCGCGCTGGATGCGCCCCGTGCGCACTACCTGCGCCAGCTGGCCGCTATCTTCCTGCATACGAAGCGATTCCACGCGATGAACGAGGCCGCGCTGGATGATTTCTGGCGCCTGGCCATCGCCATGCAGGCGAGCCTTCCCGCCCTGCCGCACGGACCGAAGGCGTTCAAGGGTTGGACCAACGTGCTCGTCTACCCGGGCGAGTTCAACGTCAGGCGCAGCCATCACGATGCGCCGACCGGCGTCGTCACCGACAGCGATGACACCTTGATCGGCGAGGCCTGGGAGCGCGGGCCGATGATCCTGTCCCTCGCGGACGTGGCGCTCGACCTCGAAGCACCCTGGGATGGCTTCAACGTCGTCATCCATGAGATGGCGCACAAGCTGGATATGCTCGCCGGCCCGGCCAACGGTGTACCGCCATTGCCTTCCGCGATGAATCGCCGACAGTGGATCGAGACGATGCAACGCGGTTACGACCGCTTGTCGAAGGCCGTGGACCGCGGCCGGAAAACGGCCATCGATCCGTACGCGGCCGAAGCGCCCGAGGAATATTTCGCGGTGACGAGCGAGCTTCATTTTTCGCAGCCGGGTGTCCTGCGTGATGCGGAGCCCGACGTGGCGAAATTGCTGGACGCCTTCTACGGCCCCTCACCCGCGCCGATTGTGTAGCTCTTCCAGTCGCGGGAAAGGTGTGGGAGCCCTTTCATGTAGGGGCCGCTCCAAGTGTGGGAACCACCCCAAGAGCGAGAACAACCCCACCTGTGGGAGCCGCTTCAGCGGCGATGGGTGTTTACCTCAGTCTGGCCCGCTGCCGCGGGATCGCCGCTGAAGCGGCTCCCACAGGTGGGGTGGTTCCCATAGGTGGGGGCCACATTGAGAGAGGGGGGTTGGAAAGTGCTGTTCGTGGCTGCTGGTGATCAGGGTGGCGGGAGTTTTACGCTGAAGCGTGCGCCGCCGAGTTCTTCGGAGCGATCGACGTGCAGTTCGCCCTGGTAGGCCTTGATGATGTCCTGGACGATCGACAGTCCGATGCCGTGGCCTTGCACGCGTTCGTCGCCGCGTACGCCGCGCTGCAGGATCTTTTCGATCTTTTCATCGGGAATGCCCGGGCCATCGTCTTCGACGACCAGTTCCAGACCGCTGCGGCCACGTACCTTGCCGACCGAACGGGCGGTGAGCAGCACGCGATGCGACGCCCACTTGAACGCGTTCTCCACGAGATTTCCCATCAGCTCGAGCAGGTCGCCCTGTTCGCCGGGGAAGCTCACTCCATCCTCGAGTTCGAATTCGCACAACACGTTCTTCGCCGCGTAGACCTTTTCCAGGCTCTGCACGAGATCCTCGGCATGCCCCGCGATCGGTTCCACCGAGGCGATGGTGCGACGACCGGATGTGGCGGCACGCGAGAGCTGGTAAGCGACGAGTTCATCCATCCTGCGCACCTGGTCGAGGATGTCGCCACGCAGGGTGGTGGCGTCACCACCGCTCTCCAGTTGCGAGCGAACCACGGCCAATGGCGTTTTCAGGCTATGCGCCAGATCGGCCAGTGTGTCGCGATAACGGGTGCGCTGTTCGCGCTCGCTGTCGATGAAGGCATTCAGACGCCGCGTGAGCACTGTCAGTTCGACCGGATAGGGACCATCGAGGTGGTCGCGCGAGCCGCGCTCGATGTGTGCCAGGTCGCTCGATACGCGACGCAGCGGCAACAGGCTCCAGCGCAGGAGGAA
>DATNJP010000014.1:0-4558 GCA_035603855.1 Luteibacter sp.
CGACAGAGGGCAGAGGACGTCCACGGGTTCTGGACGACCTGCTTAATCTGGGTGCACCCGACTGAGCGCCGGCTAATCAGAGGTTGGCGTTAGTGATGCATGTGGCCCGGTCGCAGATGGCCACTAAGCGGCGCCAGCTTACAGAGCGCTCGGAGTACTTAGCCGAGCGCCAACGCCTAGGATTATCTGAAGGCATCTTCTCGTGCAGTGCGCTTATCGTCGGGGGCTCGGTTCGTGGCACGAGCGACCGCGGGCACTGCGGGGATAAAGCTAGATGTGCTCGTGAAGGGCCGAGCTGGCGTTCACAATCGGCTGCCTCTCCGCGGCAGATTTCGGCCAAGCTATGCTTTCAATCGTTGGCCAAACTATGCTTTAACGCACACTTGTTGTTGGACGATCCGCCGGACCGTATGTACGTCCAGTCAGGGACCAGGCATAGACTGCGACGTACTCGGCACCTGAGGCTGTGCCTGAGCCTGCTGCGCGGCCTGTTGCTGCGATGTGGCCTGCTGTTGCGCGCGCTCAGAGACCGCCTGCCACGCGGCGCTGCTTTGCTCGATCGGCGTGTTGACGGCCTGCTGCGTGGAAGCCTCCGCGATGCGCTTGTGCGGCGAATCCAGCTGACCTTCCACGGCGTACGCTTTCGACGCATCCGCGTTAAGCACCACGTGGTCGACTGACTTCAGGCCCTGCTCGCGTGCCGCGACCGTCAGTGCGCCGGCGAGGTTTTCGCTCTGCCGGTCAGGCACCCTGCCATGCTGCGCATCGAGCCGATGCACCGCGCCCTGCGTCTGGGTGAATAGCGCGTGGTCCGGGTGGTCCACGTGATCCAGCGTGACGCGCGCCGAACCTGGGACCACTGGCTGATAGACATGCGACGTAGCCGAGTCGCGGAAATTTCGCGGCGTCGGCGGCTGCGTACTGGTGTCCAGATAAGGCATGGCGTTCTGGTTCGCGCCGAGAGAGATGCCGTTCTGCGCCATGATGTTCGGATCAAGATGCAGCGACTTGAGATCGAGCGCCATGGGCGCCTGACCGTTCCCGTATTGGCGCTCGTATTGCACGGCCACGCCCGCCGCCCAGGCGCCATAGTAGTTCGCGTACGACGAGTTGCCGTTTTGCCCAAGGGTCGATGACCGGTCGAAATAGTTCTTGCCCATGCCTTCGATATTGGCCGGCGTGGAGGGCATGGTCAGGTCGGCGTTCACGGTGAGATTGGAACGCATGCTGTAGGTCGCGGGAAGCTGGCTGCGATCCACGTGGATGAAATCATCCATGCGTCCGGGGTTGCGCTTGTAGATATCTTCGAGCGTAGGTGCGGGCGCGTGGTTCTTCTGCGCCTCGAGTCGCGCAGCGCTGACCGTTGCGTTCCATCCCGAGATCTCCGCACCGGCCTCGTCACGGCGGCTCGCGGCGATCACATCACCCACGGGCTTGGTGTAGTCGTGGGGTGTCGTCTTTGATTGCGCCACGGCCTGCAGGTCTTGGGTGAACTGCGTACTGGCCTTCGCGATATCGGCCGCGTTGAACCCATGCTGCAATTCGTGACCAAGTACAAATGTTGCCTCTGACGCGTCGTACTTGCCGCCAGCCGGTGTCGAAAGGCTGGTGAGCGGCAGACGCATTTCGTGCGCGCCGGCGTTGTACTCGCCGCCGGCGTGCGGGTTGTTCAAAGCGACGATGCGCTGCAGGTGGCCTGCATCGACGGCACGGTTGATCTCATCAACCAGCGCCGGCGAGTTATTGATCGTATCGGTCAGGTTCTTCAGTTGGTCGGGGGTGACACCCGGTTCTTTCCCGAACGCCTCGAGGACCGCTTCGGCTTTCGCATTCAGTGGCATGGCCGCCCCCTCTAGCGCACAAGGACCATGTGCACACAGGCCGCCGCGGCATCCGCGCCCTCGGCGACCAGGGGATAGACCTCGACATGCTGGCCAGGGCGGTCGAAGGCATCGTAGGTCCAGCGACCGTGCTCACCGTGCGCGCTCTGGCGCTTGAAACCCATGCGCTCCAGTTCCTGCGTGAAGTGACCGAAGTCGGGCGTGCAGATCGGCGTCGCGGCCGGGCGGTCTTCACCCACCGGGGAAAATATCAGGTCGACACGCGGCCCCACGGCACCCACCTGCTGCCGTTCGACACTGAAGGCCCAGCCGCCGCTCAGCGGCTGCGCGTAGCCGAAATGATCCGTGCTGAGGCGCTTGATCGGCAGGCCCAGGCGCTCGCCCATGGCTTCCGGCGTGAGTTCCGCCACCGATGGCGTCGTGCGGATCAGTTCCAGCATGCCACGCATGGCCTGCTCGGCGGTGACGTGGGCGGTGGACGCGTTCATGCGAGGTGTCTCCTTCGCTTCGGTAGCGTGCGTTAGCGGGGCCAAGGCGGCCAGTAAGGTGGCGAGGGCCAGCCGCGCGGGGTGGCCGGGTGAACCGGGTTGACGCAAGCGTTGCCGGGGCATCGCGACTCCTTCCATGGCCGCCAGGTCGCGGCCAGTCCTAGGCTACCAAAAGACCCCATGCGATTTCGGCACGGGGTCTCGGTTCGTACATCGTCATTTCGCACGCAAGCCCCGCACTTGCCTATTTCGCCAGGTTTGCGTCGAGGAAGGCGAAGATGTCTGCCCATTCCGCCGCCTCGGCACCGAGCGACGACTGAATCCCGTGGCCGCCATTGGCGTCGGTGCGAATCCACACGGGTTTGTCGCTCGTATCCGATGCACGCAGCTTTGCCACGAACTTGCCGGTCTGCCACGGAACAACGCGACCGTCGTTGAGGCCGACGAGGAACAGCATCGCGGGATACGCGGTGTGCGGTTTGATCTGCTGGTACGGATCCATGGCGAGGATCGATGGAAAATCCGAAGCCTTGCGCGGATCGCCCATTTCGCCGATCTGGTTGGCGCCATTGGGCGCATGGAGCAGACGAACGGGATTGAGGACAGGCACGAGGATGATGGCCGCGCCGAACTTCTGCGGATACGCCGTCACCGCGCCGCCGACGAGCAGTCCTCCCGCGCTACCCGAAACGAGCGCGGTACGTTCGGGCCGGCTGTAGCCGAGTTCGCTCAGCCGGTCGACGGCCGCGACGAAATCCTCGACGCCCTTGTGCTTGTTGGCACCCTTCCCCGCCAGGTGCCAGGCCTCGCCCTTCTCGCCGCCGCCGCGCACATGGGCATAGGCGAAGATGTTCCCTTGTTTCACCCATGCCATGCGCACAGGCTTGAACGAGGGTTGCAGCGTCAGGCCGTAGCTTCCATAGCCGAACACGATCGCACGATGGCTACCGTCGAGCTTCGCATCCTTGCGGTGAAGTATCGTGAGCGGAATCTTCGTGCCGTCCTCGCTGGTCATCTCGGTCTCGGTCACGTCCACCATGCTGTCGTCAATGGGGCTGGCCTCGTCCTGGCCGAGGCTCTTCATGCTGCGCGAGGCGGGATCGTAGCGCCACGACTTCGGCGGTGCGGTCCAGCCACGCAGTTCCAGCAGGAAACCATCTTCCCTGTCGTTCGTTCGCAGGAGCGACGCTGTGCCCGCCAGCGGCATGGTCAAGGATTCGGCCTTGCCGGTGCGGTAGTCAATGCGACGGACGCCGTCGATGCCGTTGACGGATACCTTCAGGTAAAGCGCATCCTTCGCCGCGGCCAGGGTCTGCGCGTCGTTGAGAGTCAGGCCGACGATGATCTCGTCGTCCTTGAGCGGTAGGACCGGCCGGGCGTCGCTTAGCGAGGCACCCGGTTTCGACAGATCCAGCGAAAGCAGCTGGCCGTTCGAGTGCCCGTTGCTTGAGATGAGGTAAAGCGTATTTCCGTGAATGGCGGCATCGGTGACTTTATCTTCGGGCCTGGCGATGCAGTTCCACTTTGCGGATGGCTTGATCGCCTCCGTCGCCGGCGCCACACAGAAGGTGGTTTCCAGCTGCGCGCCATTGGCGAGGCCGAGCGCCCAGCGCGAGTCGGCCGGGAAGTCGATCACGGGAAAGCGGTTGTCGGGAATCGGGAACGACGCATTCGCGCCCGCGCCGGTACCTGCGCGTAGAAGCATCGGATCATCGGACGACGGCGTACCGAGCTTGTGCAGGCGCAAGCGCATATCGAGCAAGGGATCACCGCCCTTGCGCTCGTTCGGCGGTGCCATCTGTGTATAGGTGAATCCCGAGCCGTCGGGCAACCAGTGGGCGTCGAACTCGCCCCACACCGTTTCCACGCTGTCACCGGAAGGCTTGCCCGTGCTGACGTCGAGCACGTTCACGCGGGTCAGCTCGTTGCCGCCGTGGTCGATATTCACCGCGACCTTGCTTCCATCGGGTGACAATGCGTAATTGGTGACGGATGGCGTGCCGCCGTCATCTTTCAGAGTGGAAGGATCGAGCAGCACGCGCTCCGAACCGTCCGCTTCGCGGACCATAAGGGTTCCCGTGCCCTGCTCCGCCTGGCGGATGAAGAGCATGCGGCCACCGGCGACGCGCTGCATGCGGTGGATCACCGCGGTGAGGCTCGTGGCCTTGAGCGTTTTCTGCCAGCCCTCCAGCGTCGGCAAGGCGTCCAGCTTCGCTCGCGTGTAGTTAC
>DATNJP010000015.1:0-8968 GCA_035603855.1 Luteibacter sp.
CACGGGAGGTACTGGAACCCTGGGTGCCGATCCTTACCCTAAGACGATCAACCTTTTGCCTTACGGCGGTGGTCCGGCCTCGGACGTCGAGCGCAAACTAAGCGCCGAATCCACTTCGGCATTCGATGCTCTGGCGAAGGCGGGCTTGCTGACGTCGGAAGATACCCAGGTTACCGAGCAGTTCTTCGGAAACAAGATCAGACCGGCCAAGAAGTTCAGCTTGACCGATGCAGGCAAAGCTGCCCTGGTCAGTGCATCGCATGACGAATTCTGCGCGGGCCATTACCACGTGGACGAAGTGGTCAGTTTCACCGAGCCGGCGAATGGCGGTGGCACCATCGTCTCACGCGTCAATTACACGTTTTCCCCGGTTGATGTGGCGTCATGGGCGAAAGACCCGTCTGTGCAAGCGCGATACAGGTCCTTGGCCGGGCAGCTCTCCGATCATCAGGATGGTATTGCCGAAGCCGTGCTGCAGAACGACGGGTGGGTCGTCAACAGGGCAAAGTCCGATACGGAGTGACATGATGCCGTCACGCCCCGCCTGTGCGGGGCGCTGATCAGCCCGCGCGGCTGAAGTCGAGGGTCTCGGTCATGTCGCCGGGGGCAGGACCGCCCGCGGCGACCATGGCTTGCTCGCGCATCGCCAGGCCGGGCAGCTTCTCCAGCTTGAAGCGTCGCGTGATGAATCGCGCGATCGAGCCCGTGTCGTAAATGGTGTGCTCCACGTGGCCCTTCTTCGCGTACGGCGAAACGACCAGCGCGGGAATGCGCGTGCCCGGGCCCCAGCGATCGCCCTTCGGCGGCGCCACGTGGTCCCACCAACCGCCGTTCTCGTCGAAGGTGACGATCACGACCATGTCCTTCCACTGCTTGCTCTTGCGCAGGTGGTCGATGATCGTGGCGATGTGCCGGTCGCCAGCTTCGACGTCGGAGTAGCCGGCGTGCATGTTGAGATCGCCCTGCGGCTTGTAGAACGTCACCGGCGGCAACTTGCCGGCGTCGATGTCGGCAAGGAATCGATTCGTGGCCGGTGTCTCGCCCAGGCCGCCATCGCGCAGGTGCTGCTTGCGCGCGTCGGTGCCGGGGGCAAGCGAAACAAAGTAATTGAGCGGCTGGTGATGCGCTTGGAAATTAGGCTTCTGCGGGAAGCTGTTGTCGGTGCCGTCGCCCTTGCCATCGAGCGCGGCCTGGAAGCCGCCCGCGTACCACGCCCAGTCGATACCTTTCGCGGAAAGCACGTCACCGATGTGCTTGTGCGTCTGCGCAGGCATCGTGTTCGCGCTGGTCGAATCGGTCAGTAACGGATTCTTGCGGTCGACGTTGAAGCCGGGCGAGTAGGGCGGACCCATGGTGCCCACGGCCCAGAAGTCCGGCGTCAGCGAACTGTGGTGGGCGAACTTCGGCTTGCCCTGCATGGCACTGGGCGGCGAGTCTTCCGCCATCGTCAGCCGGAAATCCTTCGGATCACCGCTCTGCGTCACGGCGATGTTGAATTGCGCGGGGCTCTTGTCCGCACCGGGATAGAACGGCGGCTGCGCGGCGACGAGATACTGGTGGTTGAGGAACGAACCGCCGAAGGCACCCATGAAGAAGTTGTCGCACAGCGTGAACTGCTCGGCGAGACGCCAGATGCGCAGGTGCACGGGCGTCTTGGCGTAGTAGCCCATCGTCAGCGCGCCGCTGTCACCCCAGGCGACGAAACCGTCGTTCTTGCCGCCATTGATCTGCAGCTGGTTGTTGTAGAACGCGTGCACGAGGTCGCGCGTGATCAGGCCGTGCGGCAGTGGCGTGCCGTCACCCGTATGCAATGCCCATGGCGCGTTCGGCAGGGCGGGCATGTCTTTCTCGCCGATCTTGTAGGTCTTGTGATCGACCACTTGTTCGTGCGGCACCATGCCACCCCAGATCGGCGGCAGGTTGTCGAAAGCCTTGCCGTCGCGATCACGCTGGATGAGACGATCGGCGGGCACGGCGCTCAGCGGCTGCTGCAATCCGGGGAAATCACCGAACAGGTTGTTGAAGCTGCGGTTCTCCGCATAGATCACGACAACGTTCTGGACGTGCTTGTCGAGCAGCGCGTCCATTTCCTTGCCGCCGGGTGCCGGTATCGCCACGGGCGTCTTGCCGTCGGCGACGGCTTCCTGAAGGCCTCCCAGTGCGAGGAGCGCACCGGTGGTGGCCATGCCACCGAGCAGGCGGCGCCGGCCGGTGTCGAGCGTATCGTCGTCGTGTTTGTTCGTCATGCCGTTACCCACATAGGAAAGCGATGCGCCGCTTACCTGGAAGTGGGAAGCGGCTCTGGCCGCGAACGCTACGGAGCGATCTCGACGACCCTGGACAACCGTGAGACCCCTCGCTCGTCGAAAGCCTCCACGGCCACGACGTAGCGAACGCCCCTGTTGAGAGAACGAAGGGTAAACGAAGTCGGCTGATCCGCGAAGCGTTGATAGGTCGAATGCAGGCGATCGGCCGAAAGGCCCCAGCGAACGTTGTAACCGACCACTCCTGGTACGGCTTTCCATGCGATGGTCGCTTCACGCGTGTCGCTGCCACGCGTCGCGACGACATGCGTCGGCGCCGACGGTATCGGCCCTTGCGCGTTTCCGAACACACGCAGGTCGGATATCGCAAGATGCTTCGCGCCGACGTGCTTGTGAATGTAACGAACATAGCGCAGGCGTTGCGCTTGTTTCAGTTCGATGTACGCGTTGGGTCGATCTCGTGTCTCGTTCGAAAGATCCTCCAGCGTCATCCAGTGGTTTCCGTCGAGCGAACCTTGCAGCACGAATTGCGTGACCAGGTCGGGAGCGTCGCCATAGCGACCGGATTCGTAGTCGGCATAGTCGACCTGCACGGCACGGACGATCGGTGTGCCACCGAGATCGAGCGTGAGCGTTTGCCCTGCCGTGTTTGCCCCGGCGACCCAGAACGATCGCGGGTTCTCGTCGGTAAGCGTCGATGCCGGGTGATCCGGCAGCGACGACGACGCGACCACGTTCTTGCGATACGAGAGCAGCATCCATCCCGTGAACGTGTCTTCGCCCTCGCGCAACGTGTGGTCGGGCACGCGATGTGGAAAATCACCGAAGCGTGTGTCGATCCACATCTGGCCATCGTCGTGCCATCCCGCGGGGAAAAGGTCGATGCGCCGCTCGAAGGTCCAGTTGACCCCAAGCCACGTGGTGCCGGTGTTCCACGCGTTGCCGTGGGCGTCGTTGAACGTCGAGCCGTGGCCGGCACCTGTCACGAAGCCACCGGGCTTGTAGCCCACGGGGTTGTAAGGTGCGTACTCGAACGGACCGAGAGGACTCTTGCCGACATACACGCCCGTCGCATAGACGTTGTACTCGGTGCCTGGGGCCGCGTACTGCAAATAATACGTGCCGCCATGCGTGTTCATCCACGAGCCTTCCATGTAGGCAGGCTTGTCTCCCATCGAATGGTCGGGTCCGAAGCGTTCCCATCCGTGGTTGGCCGGGTCCATGCGAACGAGGTCTTTCGGCGTCGTCAGGAAGGCCAGGCGCTTGCCTTCGCCTTCGGTGGAACCAAGCTGGAAATCCAGCTGCGCGCCATAAAGCGGGTAGATATCCGACGAACCCCAGTACAGATAGACCTTTCCATCCTCATCCTGGAACAGGCCCGGGTCCCACGGTCCTGGCGGCAGTTCGCCGTTCATCTTCATCGTGTTTGCCTCGTCGTACTGCGTGGCGCCGGGCACGGGTGGCAGTTGTCGCGTCCAGAACGACCAGCGTCCATGGGCCGGATCGGTCGAGACCATCAGCGGCCGCGGCGCGAAGGCCGATTGCATGAGGAAAAGCTTTCCATCGGCCACGAGCGTGGCGGGTGCGACCTCGCTATCGAACGGCCAGTGATCGGGTTTGATGAAGCGCCAGTCCACCAGGTCCTTCGACATCCAGTAGCCGTCGGCCAACGTCTGGAACAGATAGTAGGCATCGCCATAGCGCACGATCGCGGGATCCGCGCCGGTACGGTACGAGATCCCCTCGTTCATCTGCTCGAAGTTGTAGCGGTAGTCGATGTCGATCGGGTTGGCGTAGGTGCGCTGCGCCGCGCTCACGAGAGCGGGCAGTGCGCCGAGGGCCATGGCGAGGGCGGTGAGGGTGAAGCGCATGATCGCGTCCGGCGAAGTGACGGGCCGATCCTGCCAGCGTAATCGTCGTTACGCCCGGTGCCGTTCAAGGCTAGTATCGGTGCCCATCCGGCAGGGAGCGCGAAGGCATGGCGGCAGAAAGTGGGGAACGGGAAGGCGGGATGAACCGAGACCGGGCCACGGCGGCCGCGATAGGCGCGCTGGCATTTGCCGCGGCCGACATGGCGCATGAGGCACTGGGTCACGGTGTAGCGGCCCTGCTCACGCCGGGCATCACGCTGGTGTCCATTTCCACGGTTGCCCTGAGTACGGAAGGCGCCAGCCGCCTCGTCCCACTCGCTGGGCCGCTCTTGAACGCCGTGCTCGGCATCGTCTGCATGGCGGCCTTTCGCCGTGGTCGCGGATTCGGGCCAGCGGCCTTCTTCGTCTGGCTGTTCGCCACGGTGAACCTGCTCAACGCGTTCGGCTATGGCGTTTACTCTGCCGTGCTCGACTTCGGGGATCTCACGGCGGCGGTGCAGGGACTCGAACACCATTTCGCGTGGCGTATCGTCATGCTCGCGGTGGGTGGCGTGGGCTACTACGTGAGCCTGCGCATCGCCGCCGGTTCGCTGGCGCGCCGCCTGGCCGACGTGGGAGTCGGCAGTTCGAAGCTTTCTTCGCTGACCGTCCCGGCCTATGTCGCCGGCAGCACCCTTCTCCTCGCCGGGGCGGCACTCAATCCCATGGCGAACCTGGTGCTCCTCTCCGGCGTCAGCGGCGGCTTCGTCTGCATGGCCGGTCTGCTCGCCCTGCGCGGCATGTTGCCGAAGGACGACCTGCCCACGCCGTCCGTGCTCGGCTATGCCAGGGGGTGGCACGTCGCCTTTGTCGTCGTCGCCGTGTTTTTCGTCCTTGTCCTCGGTCGCGGCATCCCACTCCACGTGTGACGCGCGATCAGCCTGGCTGGCCTTCTCCGGATGGGCCGTCACAAAGGCGCTCATAGGGCGACGCCCGCTCCAGGCCCTTAGAAACCGCGCTTCTTTTGGTGCAACGATCCTTACCTTGCACCTAGGTGGTGCATTTGCACATCCGCCACACGACCGTTCTATGATGCCGAGGCTTGGCCCGGGCCGGTCCGTCCATCGCGATGGTGCTGGCACAGCGCTTGCTAAATGCACTCCGCCCCATACCCATTCGAGGTTTGTATGTCCGCCGCTTCCAAAGTGCTGAACCTGATCCAGGACGAGGAAATCGAGTTCGTCGACCTGCGCTTCGCCGACATCCTCGGCAAGCACCACCATGTCACGTTCCCCGCCCACGCCATCGACGAGAGCACCTTCGAAGACGGCAAGATGTTCGACGGTTCGTCGATCGCCGGCTGGAAGGGCATCAACGAGTCGGACATGGTCCTCATGCCGGACCCGGAAACCGCGCACCTCGATCCGTTCAGCGCGCACAAGCAGCTCATCATGCATTGCGACGTGCTCGAGCCGAGCACCATGCAGGCCTATGGCCGCGACCCGCGTTCCATCGCGAAGCGCGCCGAAGCCTTCCTGAAGTCCACCGGCATCGCCGACACGGCCTTCTTCGGTCCGGAGCCCGAGTTCTTCATCTTCGACTCGGTCCGCTGGCAGAACGACATGGGCCGCGTGTTCTACGAGATCGGTTCGGAAGAAGCCGCCTGGTCGTCGCGCTACAAGTACGACGGCACCAACACCGGTCATCGTCCGGGCGTGAAGGGCGGCTATTTCCCGGTCGCTCCGGTGGACAGCCTGGGCGACCTGCGCGCCGACATGTGCAAGGTGCTGGAGTCGCTGGGCCAGGTGGTCGAAGTGCACCACCACGAAGTGGCCAACGCCGGCCAGTGCGAGATCGGCACCCGCTTCAACACGCTGGTGAAGAAGGCCGATGAACTGATGACGATGAAGTACGTCATCAAGAACGTGGCCCACCAGGCCGGCAAGACGGTGACCTTCATGCCGAAGCCGATCGTCGGCGACAACGGCTCGGGCATCCACGTGCACCAGTCGCTGTCGAAGAATGGCGAGAACCTGTTCGCCGGCGACCTCTACGGTGGCCTGTCGCAGACGGCCCTGTGGTACATCGGCGGCATCTTCAAGCACGCCAAGGCCATCAACGCCTTCGCCAACTCGACCACCAACAGCTACAAGCGCCTGGTCCCGGGCTTCGAAGCGCCGGTGATGCTCGCCTACTCGGCACGCAACCGTTCGGCCTCCTGCCGCATCCCGTATGTGTCGAGCCCGAAGGGCCGTCGCATCGAAATCCGCTTCCCGGATCCGATGCAGTCGGGCTACCTGACCTTCACCGTGCTGATGATGGCCGGTCTGGACGGCATCCTGAACAAGATCGACCCGGGTGCGCCGGCCGACAAGGATCTCTACGATCTGCCGCCGGAAGAAGAGAAGAACATCCCGCAGGTTTGTGCGAGCCTGGACGAGGCGCTGGTCGCCCTCGACAAGGATCGCGAATTCCTGAAGGCCGGCGGCGTGTTCACCGATGACTTCATCGACGGCTACATCGCGCTGAAGATGCAGGAAGTGACGCGTTACCGCGCAAGCACCCATCCGCTCGAGTTCCAGATGTACTACGCCATCTGATCTTGCGATCGACCTCGGGGTGAGGAGGAAGGGGCGCTTCGGCGCCCCTTTCTTTATGATGCGGCGTCCGCCATGGAAGTCATCGCTTGAACAAGATCGCCGTGCTTGCCACCGCCGCGCTCGTCGCGGGATCCGTCGTGCCTTCGGCCCATGCCGGCGGTATCCCCGTCTACCACTACAAGGTGGTGCACACGTATCCGCATGACACGGGCGCGTTCACCGAAGGCCTCTTCTATGAAGACGGCTACTTTTACGAGAGCACCGGCGAAGTGGGTACGTCCGTCGTGCGCAAGGTGCGCCTCGACACCGGCGAAGTGGAGCAGCAGGTCGACACGCCCGCTGGGTATTTCGGCGAGGGCATCATCGACACGGGCACGAAGCTCGTGCAGCTCACCTGGCGCGAAGGCGTGGCCTTCGTCTACGACAAGGCCACGCTGCACCTTGTCGGCGGGTTCCGCTATCCCGGCGAAGGCTGGGCACTCACGCGCGACGCGACGCACATCTACATGAGCGATGGCACGCCCACCATCCGCATCCTCGACCCGGCGAGTTTCGAGCGCACCGGTTCCATCAACGTCACCGCGGATGGCGTTCCCCTCCAGCAGATCAACGAGGTGGAATGGGTGAAGGGTCAGATCTACGCCAACGTCTGGCAGACCGACCGGATCGCCCGCATCGATCCGAAGACGGGCCATGTCGTGGGATGGATCGACCTCAAGGGCCTGATGGACACGAGCCGCCTGGGCGACCTCAGCAACGATGTCCTCAACGGCATCGCCTATGACGCCGCCCACGACCGCCTGTTCGTGACCGGCAAGCACTGGCCCTCGGTCTTCGAGATCCGCATCGTCCGCTAGGCCCGCTCACCGGGCGTTCGGCCCGCCCCTACCGATCGCGCGGGCTAAAGTGATGCCGCCCCAGGCCGATGACGTCCAGGCACGCGGCATTGAGGGGATTCTCAGGCTCGCTGTATAGTCAGATTCATATCGGACGCTGGTGCCGCCGGCGAGCCTTGGGAGAGGGGTACAACGTGAAGAAGATCATCCTCAGCGCGGCAGCGCTGATCGCGCCCGTGTTCGCGGCGGCGGCCGACGCCCCGCGCAACGATTACGACTGGCGGACCAACTGGCCGACACACTATGTGTTCGCCGACGGTACCGACCTTGGTCTTTCGGTGAAGTACCAGTACGACCTGGACCGCTTCTCCCATGACGACGGCCTGTATGAGGACGCGCAGACCAACCGCCGCAAGGAATTCGGCTTCTTCGTCCGCAAGAAGGGCGTGTACGACGCGACGGCCGTGTTCGACTTCCAGGCCAAGACCTGGCTCGACGTGTTCTTCCGCCTGCAGAGCAAGGCGGTGCTGGGCAGTGACGTCGGCGCCGTGCGCGTGGGCTTCATGAAGACCCCCGTGGGCTTCGAGGGCAACACCAGCACGGGCAGCACATCGTTCATGGAACCCTCCCTGCCGATGCAGGCGGTATACGCGAACCGCCGTATCGGTATCGATTGGGCGCTGACCCGCAAGGCTTACCTGGTGCAGTTGGGTTACTACAACGGGGGCAATCTCCAGGGCGACCTCGATGGCCGCATGGTGGCCGGTCGCGCGGCGTGGACGCCCTTCAACGAACCCGGCAACGTGCTCCACATCGGTGGTTCCGTGTCGCGCGAAACGCCTTACGGCACGACCGATGGACGCGGCCGCTACACCGCGCCCAACGTGCGCCTGCGTGCGTTGCCCGAGGCTGGCCTGACCACGCAGCGCCTGATCGACTCAGGCGTGTTGACCCCTGCGGACCACGTCGACCGCCGCGGATTCGAGAGCCTGTGGATCCATGGCCCCTGGTCGGTGCAGAGCGAGTACCTGGATGCCCGGGTGAAGCTCGACAACAAGCCGGCCTACAAGGCGCATGGCTGGTACGCCTTCGGGAGCTTCGTGGTCACCGGGGAGTCGCGCGGTTACAGCGGCGGCAATGTCTCGGACGTGCTGCCCAAGGGTGAGTGGGGCGCCCTCGAGTTCCTGGTCCGTTACAGCACGCTCGACCTGGATGATGGCCCGACCCTGGGTGGCACCGAACACGACTGGACCCTTGGCGCCAACTGGTACCTGACCAAGTACCTGAAGCTGCAGGGCAACTACGTGCGCGCCATCAGCGACCGACGCGATGTCCGCGTGGATCCTCGCGTGTTCGAGGTCCGCGCGCAGATCATGTTCTGATTCGCTACTGCATGTGCCAGCCGTGCGTGACCACGA
>DATNJP010000016.1:0-5635 GCA_035603855.1 Luteibacter sp.
CCTGCCCTCGCCTTGGCCCGTAGCGCCACCGCACCACCCAGCGATCTCCTTGCGGGCTCACGCGAGCGAACGGCCGCGTCGTCCCTTCCAGGATCGCATACTGCCGTTCTCCCATCTGTATCCAGTGCACCGTCGCCATGCCCGCAGGCTACGGCGGCGCCGTCTCACATATGTGGACGGCGCGGCGGTCTTCATGAGGTTTATCGGCCAACCGCCTGAGCCGACGGGAATCCCTGTCTACGATACCCAGGCGCGTATCGCCAGCGATGCCGATACGTTCGGATTCAAGCGATAGGTTCCATGTGGGTCAGGAGAAGACGGAGGGTTTCACGGCCCTGCCAGTCGTTGACGGATAGTTCGTAGGCAATGCGCATCCGCGATGGCGGGGGCGTGCCGTCGAAGCAGTTGAACATTACGGCATCGAGTGGCGCGCCGCCCTGTGTATGACGGAGTTGCAGGCGCAGGTGGCGGCTGCCCATGGGCTTCCACGATGCGCATTCCACCCGCGCCTCGAAGACCGGCGGCGGAAAACCCTGCCCCCAAGGCCCTGCATGGCGAAGCTGTTTCGCCAGGTCGAGGGTGTGGTCGCGATAATCGAGTTCGCCGTCGGTGTGGACGAGGGCTTGCAGGCTCTCGTCGTCGAGCTGCTTACGCGCCGTCGCGTCGAAGGCCGCCGCGAACCGGTCGAAATCCGTGGCGCGAAGGCTGAGGCCGGCGGCCATCGCATGGCCGCCGAATCGCAGGATCAGCCCGGGGTGCTTCGCATCGATCTCGGCGAGCGCGTCGCGGATATGAAAGCCCGGGATCGAGCGCGCGGAGCCGCGCAGTTCATCGGTGTCGTCACCGGCGGGGGCGAACGCCAACACGGGCCGGTGCAGCTTTTCCTTCAGCTTGGAAGCCACGAGCCCGACGATGCCCGCATGCCAACCGGGATCGAACAAGGCGACACCGATCGCGTCGACATGTGCCGCGCGCGCGACCATCACCTCCGCCTCTTCCACCATGCCCGCCTGCATTTCGCGGCGCTCCTGGTTGATCGCGGAGAGCTGTTCGGCGTAGCGCCGGGCGATGCCGGGTTCGTCGGTGAGCAGGCAGGCGACGCCGAGCGCCATGTCTTCCAGCCGTCCCGCCGCGTTGAGCCGCGGACCGATCGCGAAAGCAAGATCGGTGGCGCCGACAGTCGCAAGTGAACGACCGCTGGCTTCGATCAACGCGGTGATGCCTGCGCAGGCCTTACCCGCGCGCATACGCTTCAGGCCCGCATCGACCAACACACGATTATTGAAATCCAGCGGCACGAGATCGGCCACGGTGCCGAGTGCCACAAGATCCAGCAGGGCGCTCAGGTCCGGCTCGCCGTCAGGGAAATGCCCCGCATCGCGCATCGCCGCACGAATGCCGAGCAACAGGTAGAACATCACGCCGACGCCGGCCAGCGCCTTGCTCGGGAAGGCATCGCCCTCGAGATTGGGATTCACCATCGCATCGGCGTCAGGCAAGGTCTCGCCCGGCAGATGATGATCGGTGATCACGACACGGATGCCGCGTGCCCGGGCGGCGGCCACCCCGGCCACGCTGGCCACCCCGTTGTCGACCGTGACGATGAAGTCGGGTGCGGGCTCGAGCGAAGCGACCAGGGCTTCACTCAGGCCATAGCCGTGCACGAAGCGATTCGGCACCACATGGCTGACGTGCCGCGCACCGAGCAGGCGCAATCCGCGTTCGGCCACCGCCGTGCCCGTGGCCCCATCGCAATCGTAGTCACCGGCGATGACGATGCGTTTGTCGTCCGCGATCGCCTGCATCAGCAGGGTGACCGCGCGATCCATGCCGCCTAGCAACGTCGGCGACAACATACGCGCCAGTCGATGCTCGGCACCGTCGGGCGTGCAGACGCCGCGCGCGGCATAAATGCGCTGGATCACCGGATGCACGTGGGACGGCCAGCCACTCGGCGCGGCCGCAAGGGGACGTTGGCGCCAGACTTTCGCCGTCATGCTTTGCGCCAGAAGCGCAGGCGGTGATGTTTACGCAGCACCATGCGCACGCCATCGGCGAAGGCGAGGCGAACATCGGCGCCCGCGTTGAGCTGCGCTTCGATGGCCGGCCACCAGTCACGCTCGAAGGCGCTGGGCTGAACATCCTGCAGATCAAGCAAGCTGTATGTGGGAGCCGCTTCAGCGGCGATGGCAAGGTTGGCGCTAGCTCCCATCGCCGCTGAAGCGGCTCCCACAGGGACTGAGGTGGCTCCTGCACGGGTTGCGCCGGGGAAGGTGGTGCGGCCCTGTACGTCTACGTTCGCGCGGTGTGCGAGGGCCCAGGCGAGGAGGTCGTCGCTGTAAATGCGCGACAGACCGCATTCCACCCACTCGGGCAAGGCACCGGGACCCCACAACCACACGCTGTTCACGGGCGGCAGGCCCTGCGCGGCACGCGTGCGATTGACAGGATGGTTATGCAGGACGACTTGCGCCTCGTTAATGAGCGCACGCCAGCGGCGGCCTTCCTCACCCTTGGGCAATTGTTCGAACAGGTCGGCGCCGAGGGCGTCTTCCGGCTCCGGAAAGGACGGCACGTCGACATAGCCAGGCAGGCTCAACTGCCAATGCTGCGCATCGCCCACGAGCAGGTTCATGCCTTCGGCCTCGAAGGTCTCGGCCAGCGCGGCGACGAGGCGGTTCGAATCCTCGACACTGAGGCCGAGGTTGCCGCAGGCAAGTAGCCGCGCGCCGTTGAGTTCTGGCTGCACCCAGGCGGGATCGGCGGATAACCAAAGGGACTTTCCCGCATCGCCGGCCACGGACTGGCGAATCAGCGCCGCGGCCGGCAACGGGCCATGTGGCCAGCGGAAGTGCTCGGACAGCGCGACGAGGTATCCCGGAACGGCGGCGGGCAGGGTCGTCCCTTTGGCCAGCCAAGCCGCGAACGCGGGAACGGCACCGACCTTGTCGCGTCCAGGAAGCAACACATGAAGGACGGCGCCCATGCTCAGGCCTCGATCTGCTCGAGGAGTTCGAGCCATTCCAGCTCGAGCGTCTCCTTGTTGCCACGCAACTCGGCCTGACGCTGGCCGAGCTTCATCAGTTCGGCCGTGGGACCACCGTAGACAGCGGGATCGGCGAGCTTGCCTTCGATCGTGACGAGTTCCTTGTCCATGCTTTCGATGAGCGACTCGATCTTCTTCACACGGGCGCGCAGCGGTTTTTCCTTCTCGCGTTCCTCGGCACTCAGCTTGCGCTTTTCCTTCGCGGATTCCTGCACGGGCGCGTCGGCGGGCGCGGAGGCGACGGCCGCGGTCTTGCGCGTGGTGGCGCGTGTGCGCAGCCACTTCGCGTAATCGTCGAGATCGCCGTCGAAGGGTTCCACCTTGCCATCGGCCACGCGCCAGAATTCATCGCAGACCATGCCAAGCAGGTGGCGATCGTGCGACACGAGCACCAGTGCGCCGTCGAACGCGGCCAGTGCATCGGCCAAGGCCTCGCGCATGTCCAGGTCGAGATGGTTGGTCGGTTCGTCGAGCAGCAGCAGGTTCGGCTTGTCCCATGCGATCAGGGCGAGCGCGAGACGCGCGCGTTCGCCACCGGAGAACGCATCCACCGGCTCGAAGGCGCGGTCGGCGGGGAAGTTCCACGTACCGAGGTAGTCGCGCAGCACCTGCGCACCGGCGGTCGGTGCCTTCTCCTGCAAATGGTCGAAGGGGCTCGCGCCTTCGCGCAGGCTCTCGACGGTGTGCTGGGCGAAGTAGCCGATCTTCGTGTCTTTATGGAATCCACGCTCGCCCACGAGCGGCACCAGTTCACCGACGAGCGACTTCACCATGGTGGACTTACCGGCGCCGTTCGGGCCAAGCAGGCCGATGCGATCGCCTGTTTCGAGACCGAAGGCCACGTCGTGCAGCACCACGTGATCGCCGTAGCCCGCATCGATATGGTCGAGCTGTAGCATCGAGGTAGGCAGGCGGTCGGGCGTGGGGAACGAGAAGCTGAAGGAACGCTCGGCGCGCACCGCTTCGGTACCGGCCATTTTCTCCAGGCGTTTCATGCGCGACTGTGCCTGCTTGGCCTTGCTCGCCTTGGCCTTGAAGCGGTCGATGAAGGACTGCAGGTGCGCGCGCTCGGCCTTTTCGCGCTCATGCGCGATCTGCTGCTGGCGCAGGTGTTCCGCGCGCTGGCGTTCGAAAGCGCTGTAGTTACCCGTGTAGAGCTTGGCCGTGCCGTCGTGCAGGTGCATGGTGTGCGAGATCACGCCGTCGAGGAATTCGCGGTCATGCGAGATGATCAGCAGCGTGCCTGGATAGCGGCGCAGCCACTCTTCCAGCCATAGCACCGCATCGAGGTCGAGATGGTTGGTCGGCTCATCGAGCAGCAGCAGGTCGGACGGCGCCATCAGGGCACGCGCCAGGTTCAGGCGCACGCGCCAGCCACCGGAGAACGAGGCCACTGGTTGCTCGTGGGTTTCCGGGGCGAAGCCCAGGCCGTGCATCAGGCGTCCGGCGCGGGCGCGGGCGTCGTAACCGTTGACTTCTTCGATGCGCATGTGGGCCGCGGCAACGGCTTCATGGTCTTCCGCGGCGAAGGCGTCCGCCTCGGCCTTCAGGGCCGCGGCGACTTCCACGTCACCACCCAGCACGTACTCGATGGCTGGATCCGGCAGCGCCGGCGTCTCCTGCGCCACCGAGGCGAGGCGAATCTTCGAGGGCATGTCCAGGTCGCCGACTTCCGGCTCCAGTTCGCCCTTCAGCGCGGCGAACAGGGTGGACTTGCCGCAACCGTTGCGGCCGATGACGCCAAGGCTCCACCCCGTCTGGATCGTGAGGTCCATCTGGGACAGGAGGGTGCGGCTGCCCCGGCGCAGGGCAAGGTTGCGGAACGAGATCATGGGTATGGGTACAGGCGATAGGCGACTGCGCATGATAGCCGCCCCACCCCGCCCGCGTCGCCGAAACGCGACGCAGGACACACGCGCGATATCCTCCACACGCCGCCCATGGCGCGCCTACGGGCGATCTGTTACAACGGCGTCCTGCGCCGCATGGGGAGCGCGACGGAGCCATCATGAATACCTTCAAGCCTGTTTTCACCGCGATCGCCCTCGCGCTCGTATCCGCCTCCGTGGTCCCGTCTGCCCGTGCCGGTAATGGCGACAACCTGCTGATGCAGCGCGCGCAGCAGAGCGAAACCATGAACCTGCCCAAGAAGGGCATGAGCATGGCCGACGTGGAGCGCCGCTTCGGCCAGCCCACGTCCCGGCTTGATTCGCGCGGCGGCGGTAGCCGCAAGCAGCCGGTCATCAACCGCTGGATGTATCCGGGCTATATCGTCTATTTCGAGCGCAGCAAGGTGATCCACACCGTGCTGAACACGCCCGCCGGCAACAACACGAACCCCGCCAACCCGAAGTAAGGCCTTCAGCAGGTAGCTTCTCTACCAGGTAACTCCTTTAGCTGTGGGGACCGCTGACCTTGTGGGAGCCGCTTCAGCGGCGATCCCGCGGCAGCGGGCAACCCACCCGCAAGCACCCATCGCCGATAAATCGGCTCCCACACAAGACCTTCTCACAAGACCTTCTCATAAGAACCGCAGCCGACCTTGTGGGAGCCGCTTCAGCGGCGATCGGCCGTTACGGCAGCGGTAAC
>DATNJP010000017.1:0-4058 GCA_035603855.1 Luteibacter sp.
AGCCGATCCCCCCCAACCCATCCGGCTAGCCCGTCGGAAATATCCGGCCCATTCACGGTGCCGGAGTATCCTTTGCCGATCCTGGAAGGACGATAAGACCATGAGCGAACGCAAGTATTTTGGAACCGACGGCATCCGTGGCCACGTGGGTACCTACCCGATCAGCGCGGACTTCATCCTGCGCCTGGGCCGCGCCGCCGGCGCCGTGCTGGCGCGCCGCCGCGCCGCCGACCGCCGTGGTCCCAACGCCGGCCCGGACCGCCGCGACCACAACCGCAAGGTGATGGTCGTCATCGGCAAGGACACCCGCGTCTCGGGCTACATGTTCGAGTCCGCGCTCGAAGCCGGCCTGGTCGCCTCGGGCGCCGACGTGCGCCTGCTCGGCCCGATGCCGACCCCGGCCGTGGCCTTCCTGACCCGTTCGCTGCGCGCGGACGCGGGCATCGTCATCAGCGCTTCGCACAACCCGCACCAGGACAACGGCATCAAGTTCTTCTCGGGCCAGGGCGAAAAGCTCGACGACGAGCTGGAAGCCGAGATCGAGGCCGAGATCGAAGCCGAATTCGCCACGGTCAGCTCCGATGCCCTCGGCAAGGCCAGCCGCATCGACGACGCCGTGACGCGTTATGCCGAGTTCTGCAAGTCGACGGTGTCCGACGAGTTCTCCCTGCGCGGGATGAGCATCGTGCTGGACTGCGCCCACGGCGCCACCTACCAGGTCGCACCGAAGGTGTTCCGCGAACTGGGGGCCGAGGTGACGACGATCGGCACGGAGCCGGACGGCCTGAACATCAATCGTGGCGTGGGTTCCACGGATCCGGCTGCCCTGGCCGCCGCCGTGGTCGCACGGGGCGCGGATATCGGCATCGCCTTCGATGGGGATGGCGACCGCGTGCGCGTCGTGGACTCGGACGGCACGGTGACCGACGGCGACGACATGCTCTATGTCATCGCCCGCCACTGGAAGCGCCGCGCCATGATGACCGGCCCCGTGGTCGGCACCCTGATGAGCAACTACGGCCTGCAGCGCGCCCTGAAGGCCATGGACATCCCGTTCATCCGCGCCAACGTGGGTGACCGTTACGTCCTCCAGCAGCTGAAGGAGCACGGCGGTGTGCTCGGCGGTGAGACGTCCGGACACGTGCTGTGCCTCGACCGTTTCACCACGGGTGACGGCATCGTGGCCGCGTTGGCCTTGCTTGAGGTGCTGGCCGACGCGGGCGAAACCTTCGCCGAAGCCCGCGCCGGGTTGGTGAAGTTGCCGCAGACCATGGTCAACGTCCGCGTCGAAGGCGCCAAGGCGGCGCTGGGCACGGAGACCGTGAAGCAGGCCCTGGCCGACGTGGAAGCCGCGCTGGAAGGCCGTGGCCGCGTGGTGCTGCGGGCGTCGGGCACCGAACCGCTGGTTCGCGTGACCATCGAAGCCGCCGACGCCGCCGAAGTGGACCGGCTGGCGGGGCAGCTGGCTGACGCCGTAAAATCGGCGGCCCAGGCGACCGCCTGACCGATACGCCTGACCTATAGCTACGAGTTCCCGGCGTGTCCGCGCGCCGGGCTCGTCACGTCCCGATGCAGGAAAGACCATGAAGAAGGTTCCCACCCTCGATATCCGCCGCTACGAGACCGATCGCGACGCCTTCGTGGCGGAGATCGGCGCGGCGTACCGCGAATTCGGTTTCTGCTGCATCAGCGGCCATGGCATCCCGAAGGAAGCGATCGACGGCGCCTACGACGTGTTCAAGCGCTTCTTCGCGCTGCCGGACGAGACCAAGCGCAAGTACCACATCCCCGGTGGCGGTGGTGCGCGCGGCTACACGCCGTTCAAGGTGGAAACCGCGAAGGACAGCAAGTTCGCCGATCTCAAGGAGTTCTGGCACATCGGTCGCGAGATCCCGCGCGACTCGAAGTTCGCCGACGTGATGCCGCCCAACGTGTGGCCGGGCGAAGTGCCGGACTTCAAGGAAAAGGGCTATGGCATCTACGAGGCGCTGGACCAGCTCGGCGCACGCATCCTGCGCGCCCTGGCCCTGCACATCGACCTGCCGGAGCGCTTCTTCGACGACAAGATCGATTCGGGCAACTCCATCCTGCGCCCGATCCACTACCCGCCGATTGAGCAGGCCGACGTGCCGAACGTGCGCGCCGGCGCGCACGAGGACATCAACTTCATCACGCTGCTGGTCGGTGCCAGCGCGGCGGGCCTGGAAGTGCTGACCCGTGAAGGCGAGTGGCTGCCGATCACCACCGAAGGCGACGCCATCGTGGTGAACATCGGCGACATGCTGCAGCGCCTGACCAACCACGTGTATCCGTCGACGACGCATCGCGTGACCAATCCGCAGGACGAGAACGCACGTAAGCCACGGTATTCCGTGCCGTTCTTCCTGCATCCGAACCCGGATGTGGTGCTCGACGTGCTGCCGTCCTGCGTGACCCCGGACAACCCGAAGCGCTACCCCGAGCCGATCACGGCGCACGAGTATCTTCAGGAACGTCTGCGCGAGATCAAGCTGATCTGATCCCGCCTTAGCGGGTTTTTCACCGGGAGGGGACCAGCATCCACCCTCCCGGTTCGTTTCCGGAGTCAGCCGTGAAAACATCCAGCCCGCTATCGCGAGCCAAGCGTTCGTCACCCCGAAAAAAGACCGGCACCCGCTCAGCCGCCCAACGCACCCGCCGTGCGCGCACGATCAAGGCACGCGGCAGGGCTTGAGTATGCAGAATCTGTGGGAGTCGGCTATGCCGGCGATCCCGCGGGCAGCGGGCAATGTTTGTCGCAAGCTCCCATCGCCGCTGAAGCGGCTCCCACACAAAGCCGACATCAGCACCATGCCATGGCTGAAAGCAGTGTCATGCCATGCCATGCCATGTGGGAGCCGGCTATGCCGGCGATCCCGCGGCAGCGGGCAATGTTGCCGCTAGCTCCCATCGCCGCTGAAGCGGCTCCCACACAAAGCGGCCCCCCCAACACGAAGCGGCTCCCACACAAAGCTGCACACAACACGAAGCTACCCACAAAGCTAAAGATCAACCCAGCTAGCTCCATCTCAAGGAGCAACAAGGTCCGCTGCTTCCGCCTTCTCGCCCCGGTGCAGCCACGGGTGCGCAAACACCGCGAGCAAAATGATCGCGACACCCGCATAGAACGCCCAGCCCAGCTCCCTCTGCTCGCCGAGCAAGGGAATCGCCAGCACGATCGCGTAGACCGGCTCCAGATTCGTCACCATCTGCGTGGCGAATGCCGAAAGATGACGCAGGGCCGCCAGTGCCAGCGCGAACGGCAGCAACGTGCAGCCGTAGGCGAGCACGAGCATCAACGCGCCATCGTGGGCATTCGGCAGCACGAAAGCGGGCGAAGCGAAGAAAGGCGCGAGGGCGGTGAGAAACAACGTGCCGGTGCCAAGTTCGATGCACGTGACCGTCAACGCATCCGCGCGATCGATCAGCCGCTTGTTCAAGGCACTGAAGAACGCCACGAACAGCGCCGAGAGCACGCCGATGGCCAGGCCGATGCGCATCTCCCCCGGAAGACCGCCGGCGACGAGCGCCACGCCCGGCACCACCGCCGCGCCGATCATCAACTCGCGCGGGTCGAAGCGCCGTCCCGCTACCCAGGGTTCCACGATGGCGAGGAAGACCGGGCACAGGGCGATGCAGGTCGCGGCGACCGAGGCGTTGGCGAGCTTGATGGCGCCGTAGAAGGTGAGCCAGTGCAGCGCGACGATCACGCCGATGCCGGCATACGAAAGCAGCAGGCGTGGCGACAGGGCACGCAATCCGCGCCAGACACGCGGCACGCAGAGCAGGGTGCCGGACACCAGCAACATGCGCCACCAGACCAGCGGCAAGGCCGGCAGGGTAATCAGCTTGCCGAGGATGGCGGTAAAGCCCCAGAGCAGCACGCAGAAGTGGATTTGCAGATGGGCTTTACGGGAAGGCGACATCCGCGAAGCTTGCCCGAACCCAATGACGATTTGTAGGAGCAGGGAGCTGCTTGTGGTTCCTACTAGTGGGTCCTACCTATGGGGCCGACTTTGTGGGAGCCGCTTCAGCGGCGA
>DATNJP010000018.1:0-2187 GCA_035603855.1 Luteibacter sp.
AACGCATCGATGCATCGTTCCGTGCGGCGGAAGACCTGCTCGATGCATTGCTCGATGTGTCACGTCTCGACGCAGGTAGCTATCGACCCGAGATCGCCCCCTTCGCGCTTGCCGATCTGTTCGACTCACTGCGTCAGCAATTCGCGGTGGTCGCGGAGCAACGTGGCCTGACACTGCACGTGGTTCCGTCATCGCTGTCGGTGCGCTCCGACGCACAGCTGTTGCGTCGCATCGTCGCCAACTTCCTCTCCAACGCATTGCGCTACACGCGCGCAGGTGGTGTGGTACTTGGCGTTCGCCGTCGCGGTGACCAGGTACGTATCGAAGTGTGGGATAGCGGCCCGGGTATCGCCGACGAACAACAGGCCCGGATCTTCGGCGAGTTTCAGCGACTGGAGCGGCCGTCGCCCTGGGGCGAGAAAGGCCTTGGACTCGGCCTCTCCATTTGCGATCGCCTCGCCGGCATTCTCGAACATCCCCTGGGCCTGCGTTCGCACGTGGGACGCGGAAGCTGCTTCAGCATCTCGGTGCCGCGCACCGAATCCGTATCGCGAAAGCGCGCGCCGGCGATGGTTCGCCCGGGTGGCGAACAGCTGCCGCTCACCGTGTTGTGCCTGGACAACGACGAGACGATCCTGGAAGGGATGCGTGCGCTGCTCGGTCGATGGGGCGTGGATTGCCGCATCGCGATCGACGTGGAGACGGCGCTCGATATCCTGATGACGACGCACGTCGACCTGATCCTCGCCGACTATCACCTTGGCGATAACACGGACGGGCTCGAGGCGTTGAAGTTCCTCGGGACGAAGATCGTGCCGATGCCACCGGCAGCGATGGTCACCGCGGATGGCAGCTCGGAGTTGAAGCACCGTGCGCGCACGTTGGGTTATCCGTTGCTGCACAAACCGGTAAGGCCTGCCGCGCTGCGTGCCCTGCTGGTCGCACTGGCGAAGCGCACGGGTACGCACGCCGCCTGACCAACGGCCTCACCCTTCCTGCGATACCCCGGGAAACGATTCCTTCTCGACATCCAGATGGCTGGCTGCCAGAGCGACCTGTGTACGGTTCGACACGCCGAGCTTGCGCATGATGGCGGTCATATGCGCTTTCACCGTCGCCTCGGATACACCCAGGTCGAAGGCGATCTGCTTATTGAGCAGACCTTCCGCAATCATGTTCAGCACGCGGAATTGCTGTGGCGTGAGTGTCGCCACGCGCGCCGCGACATCCGCTTCGTCAGCTTTCAACTCCACGCTGCCGCCGACCAGCTGATGTGGAAGCCATACATCGCCATCGAGCACGGCGCGCACGGCTTCGACGATCTGCTCCACCGCCGCCGACTTCGGGATGTACGCCGACGCGCCATGCGCAAGCGCGCGTCGTGCGATCTGCCCTTCTTCGTGTCCCGACACGACGATGGTCGGCAGCCCCGGATACTGCCCGCGAATATGCGCGAGCGCGGAATACCCGCGCGCGCCCGGCATATGCAGGTCCATCAACAAGAGATCGGCATCGGGCAGGGATTCGATCAGGGCGAACAGCGCGGGCACGCTGTCCGCCGTGTGCACGGTGGCGTCCGGCAGCGCCGCGAGCACCGCGCGCTGCAAGGCGTCGCGGAACAGCGGGTGGTCGTCTGCGATGAGGACGTCGGCCATGGGCTACTTGATCAACCGTTCTTCCACGAGGTTCTTCACCACGCCAGGATCCGCGAGCGTGGACACGTCACCCAGCTGGTCGGGCTGGTTTTCCGCAATCTTGCGCAGAATGCGCCGCATGATCTTGCCCGAACGTGTCTTGGGCAGGCCGGGCGCCCACTGCAAGTGATCCGGGGCGGCGATGGGACCGATCTCCTTGCGCACGCCGGCGATCAGTTCCTTGCGCAGATCGTCGCCACCCGCCTCGCCCGCGATCAGCGTCACGAAGGCATAGATGCCCTGGCCCTTGATGTCGTGCGGGCAACCGACCACGGCGGCCTCGGCCACCTTCGGGTGTGCCACCAGCGCACTCTCCACCTCGGCGGTACCGATGCGATGGCCCGAGACGTTGATGACGTCGTCGACCCGCCCGGTGATCCAGTAGTAGCCGTCGGTGTCGCGGCGTGCGCCGTCCCCGGTGAAATACTTGCCCGGATAGGTCGAGAAGTACGTCTGCTCGAAGCGCTCGTGGTCGCCGTAGACGGTGCGCATC
>DATNJP010000019.1:0-8213 GCA_035603855.1 Luteibacter sp.
ACCAGGAACTGCTGACCTTCGTCAGCTACCACATCGCCAATGCGCTGCAGCGCAAATACACCACCGAGTCGCTGAAGCAGGCCTATGCGAGCCTCGAGCGCCGGGTGACCGAGCGTACGCGCGCCCTGGCCCTGGCCAACCGCGACCTGCGTGAGCAGATCGCCGAACGCGAACGCGTCGAACGCCGGCTCAAGTACGAAACCCTGCACGACTCGCTCACCGGCCTGCCCAACCGCACGCTGTTGCTGCAACGTCTTGAGCAGGCACTGAACCACTATCGCGAGAATCCGAGCGACCTGTTCGCGGTGCTGTTCATCGACCTGGATCGCTTCAAGGTCATCAACGACTCGGTCGGCCACCTGGTGGGCGACGACCTGCTCTTCCAGGTGGGCGGACGTATCCGCGCCTGCCTGAAGACGCGCGATGTCGTGGCCCGCCTGGGCGGCGACGAATTCGCCGTACTGGTCGAAGGCATCGTCGATCCGCAGGCCGCCACGCATATCGCCGAGCGCATCATCGCGCAGTTGCAGACACCATTCCGCCTGGGTGCGAAGGAGATCTTCACCTCCGCCTCGATCGGCATCGCCCTGCCGACGCCCGAATACACGCGACCGGAGGAATTGCTCCGTGACGCCGACTCGGCGATGTACCGCGCGAAGGACGAAGGCCGCCATCGTGCCGCCGTGTTCGATGATCGCCTGCGCCGCGAGGCCCTTTCGCTGCTGGAACTGGAAGGCGACTTGCGCCGTGCGCTCACGCGCAACGAGTTCGTGCCGTTCTATCAGCCGATCGTCGATCTCGAGGACAGCCGTGTCGTCGGTTACGAGGCGTTGCTTCGCTGGCGCCATCCGGAGCGCGGCCTGCTACCGCCAGGCGAGTTCCTTGCCGTTGCCGAAGATACCGGCTGTTCCGAGGCGATCGACTGGCAGATCTTCGAACAGGTGGCCCGTCAGGCGCGTGCGCTGGTGGGCGACGAGGGATTCATCAGCATCAACGTATCCGGAAGCCACTTCCGCTCACCGGACCTCGACCAGCGGTTGCTCGACCTTCTCGCCGAGCACAAGGTGCCCGCGCGATCGATCCGCGTCGAGGTGACGGAGCGCGCGCTGCTCGAGAACCCGGCGCAGGTGAAGCGCATCCTGGAGAACCTGCGCAATCATGGCGTCGGTATCGCGCTGGACGATTTCGGCACGGGTTACTCGTCGTTGAGCTACCTGCACCAGTATCCGATCGAGACATTGAAGATCGACCGCTCGTTCATCATCGAGCTGCCAACGGGCGAGGACAGCGAGGCGCACAGCACCGCCGTCGTCCGCGCGATCCAGGCGCTGGCGGATTCGCTGCGCATGCAGGTGATCGCGGAAGGCATCGAAACCGAATCGCAGATGCGCGCCCTGCGCCGCATCGGCTGCCGCTTCGGCCAGGGCTTCCTGTTCGCCCAACCGGCACCAGCCAGCAAATGGCTGGGCTCACCCCTGTCGCTGGACGCCTGAGCTCCCAAAGTGAAGCCGCCCCCTGTGGGAGCTGCTTCAGATGTTGTGGGAGCCACTTCAGCAGATGTGGGAGCCACTTCAGAGGTTGTGAGAACCACTTCAGCAGGTGTGGGAGCCACTTCAGCAGTTATGGGAGCCTGTGGGAGCCGCTTCAGCGGCGATCCCGCGTTAGCGGGCAAGGGTGAGGCTCGCTCACTATCGCCGCTGAAGCGGCTCCCACACAGAGCTCTCTCTAGGCCTCAGGGCCTCAGGGCCTCAGGGCTTCATGGCCCCGAGGCCTTCGTGGCTTACTGCAGCGTCGAGGGAGACGGTGGGGTTTCGACCTGGGTCAGCAGGCGCTCCGCATCCACGCGGTCGAAGGCGTAGCGGGTGGCGCAGAATTCGCAGATCACTTCGATCTCGCCACCGCGATCCTCGAGCGTCGCTTCCACTTCCTCGCGGCCCAGCGCGCGCAGCATGCCTTCCACGCGTTCCTGCGAGCAGGTGCAACCGAAGGCCAGCGGCTTTGGTTCGTACAGGCGCACGGATTCCTCGTGATAGAGGCGATACAGCAGTTCCTCCGGGCGCGTGGCGAGCATCTCGCTGGCGCTGAGCGTGGCCGTGAGATGACCCACGCGGGCCCACGCCTCATCGTCGTCTTCAGCGGCGCTGTGGCCGCCCTCGCCGGGCACCGGCTGGAGCATCAGCCCCACGGCATGATCGCCGTTGGCGGCAAGAAGGATACGTGCCGGCAGCTGCTCGGAGCGCTCGAAGTAATTCTCCAGCGCCTCGCCGATCGAATCCGTGTCGTCGAGGTCGACGATGCCCTGGTAGCGTCCACGCTCGGCATGGCCGATGGTGATGGCGAGGAAGGCTTCCGGCTGGCTCGCGAGATCGACCTGCGAGGACAGCGTGTCGGCGTCATAGCGCGCCAGGCCACGCAGGTGTCCCTTGTCGGTGCATTCCGTGAACAGAAGACGCAAGGGGCCCTGGCTCTTGAACTCGATCGAGAGCGAGCCTTCGAACTTGATGTTGCCCGTGAGCAATGCGCTGGCGGCCACTGCCTGGCCCAGCGTGTCGCGCAGGCCGGTCGGATAGGCGATACGCGAGGCGATCTCGTGCCAGCTGGCACCGAGGCGCACGAGCACGCCACGCACGCCCGCCTTCTCAAGCATGAAGCGGTGCAGCACGTCTTCGGACGCGAGGGTTTCGATGATCGAATCGGTCACGGCGGTCTCCTGGTGATCCGACGGGAAATGGGGACTCGTCGGCCCACCGACAAGCCCGTGGAGGTTCACACCCTTATACTGCGCCATCCTTTGTCATCGCGCCGCCATGAGCCCGACGCCCCGTTCACCGCTCCACCGGATCGCCCGCCTCGTGGGCCTGCTGCTCATTTCGTGGGTGGCGTTGTCGTGCCTGGTGGTGTTGGTGCTGCGCTTCGTGCCGCCCTGGACCAGCGCGATGATCATGGAGCGCCGCGTGGGCGCGCTGCTCCATGGTGAAAGCGACTTCAACTACCGCCACCGCTGGGTGCCGTGGGAGCGCGTCTCTCCCCAGGTTGGCATCGCCATGGTGGCCGGCGAAGACCAGAAATTCCCGTTCCACCACGGCTTCGACGTCGACGCCATCCAGGATGCGATCGACGCCGCCGACGAAGGCAAGCGCCTGCGCGGCGCCAGCACGATCAGCCAGCAGGTGGCCAAGAACCTCTTCCTCTGGAATGGCCGCAGCTTCGTGCGCAAGGGCGTGGAAGCGTATTTCACCGTGCTGATCGAAGCACTCTGGCCGAAGCGGCGCATCCTCGAGGTTTACATGAACATCGTGGAACTCGGTGACGGCGTGTACGGCGTCGGTGCGGCGAGCGACGCGTTCTTCCACACGACACCCGACCGCCTTGGTGTCACGCAGGCAGCGCGGCTGGCCGCCGTATTGCCGAATCCGCGCCGCTTCCGCGTCGACGCCCCGAGCGCCTACGTGCAGCGCCGCACGGCGTGGATCGCGCAACAGATGGGCCAGCTTGGCGGCCCGGCCTACCTCACCCGTCCGGCGCCCGTCGCCGGACGCGTCCACTAAGGCGAACCATGCCCTTCTCCCTCGACATCGTCGTCCCGGCCTATAACGAAGCGCAGGTCATCCAGAGCTTCCACGAACGTCTCGCCGCCGTACTCGACGGCATCGAGGCATCGGCGCACGTCATCTACATCGACGACGGCAGCCAGGACGACACGTGGTCGTTGCTGCTCGCGCTGGCCGAGCGGGATCCGCGCGTGGAGGCCATGCGGCTTTCACGTAACTTCGGCAAGGAGGCCGCGCTCACCGCGGGTCTCGACCACGCGAACGCCGACGCGGTGGTCGTCATCGATGCGGACCTGCAGGATCCACCCGAACTCATTCCCGCACTCATCGAACGCTGGCGCGAAGGCAACGACGTGGTCTATGCCACGCGCGGCGAGCGGGACGGCGAGACGCGCACGAAAAAGATCACCTCGGCCGCCTTCTACCGCGTGATGGAACGTTTGTCCGATACGCCGCTGCCGCGCGATACGGGCGACTTCCGCCTGCTGTCGAGGCGCGCGGTGGATGCCTTGCGCGAACTGCGTGAACGGCAGCGCTTCATGAAGGGACTGTTCGCCTGGATCGGCTACCGGCAAACGGCGGTCACCTATCATCGCGACGCCCGCTACGCGGGCATCACGAAGTGGAACTACTGGCGACTGACCAACCTCGCCGTGGAAGGCATCACGTCGTTCTCGACGGCGCCTTTGCGCCTCGCGACGTGGGTGGGCGTTTCCGCCGCCACCCTGGCGTTCCTCTATGGCATCTGGGTGCTGCTCAAGGTGCTGCTCTGGGGCGACCCCGTCCGCGGTTACCCGACGCTGATGGTCGTGATCCTGTTCCTCGGCGGTGCGCAGTTGCTGGCACTCGGCGTCATCGGCGAGTACGTCGGCCGCACCTACTCGGAATCGAAACGGCGACCGCTGTATTACGTGGAATCGAGGCGCGGGACCCGGCCGCCCTTCACCTGACGGTTACCCCGGCGCCCCGCATGCAGGGGTAGACTCGCCCTATCGCGGCGGCGTGCCGCGTCCATCCGGGGAGTCGAGCATGCAGCAGGTCAAGCATCTCCTGTCAGCCAAGGGTAAGGACGTCTACGCGGTGGCGCCCGAGGCGCCGGTCTACGAGGCGATCCAGCAAATGGCCGAGAAAAACGTCGGTGCGCTGGCCGTGATCAAGGGCAGCGAACTGGTCGGCATCATTTCCGAACGCGATTACGCACGAAAGGTGATCCTGAAGGACCGCTCCTCGCGGGATACGCCGGTCGCCGACATCATGACCGCGAGTGTCGTCACGGTCGCGCTGGATGCGACGGTGGATGACTGCATGCGGCTGTGTACCGACGGCCGCCTGCGTCACCTCCCCGTGCTGGACGGCGGACGTGTCGTCGGCATGGTGTCCATCGGCGACCTCGTGAAGGCCACGATCTCCGAGCAGAAGGAAACGATCAACCAGCTCGAAAGCTACATCGTCGGTTAGCGGTCGCCCTGTTCCGGCTCGAGGTCCGGCGACGTCGCGGCGCGCCGGGCCACGAAGGTCGCGACGGCCGCGAGGCTGGCGCCGATCAGACCGATGCCGGCGATACCCACGCCTGCCGCGCGCAGGCCGTTGAGACCACCGGTGACCAGCAGGTCGCCGAAGCGCCAGACGGCGGTTTCGATGAAGTTCTTGCCCTTGTAGCGGTCGACGCGCGGCATACGCGTATACAGCGCATCGGATGCCGGCTTGGTCATGCCGTAGGTCATGCCCCGCGTCGCGACCTGCACGATGGCGATGACGGGCACGGCGAAGCCGAGCAGCGCGATCTCGGACGGACCATGCACCGTCAGCAGCACGAGCACCGCGACATTCACGATGGAAGGCAGCACCAGTGCCCAGACCGTGCCCATGCCACGCATGAGCAGCGGCGTGAGAGTCAGCTGGAGCAGTGCGCCGAAGCCGTTGATCCAGAGGTCGAGGTCGGCATAGAACGCCGTGCGCGCCGCGTTGTCCGCGAAATGCGCCTTGGTGTAGTCGCTCATCAGCGCATACGCCAGCGTGGCGATACCGTCGCTGAGCAGCATCAGCACGGTCATGTTGCGCAGGAACGGCTTCGAGAACGCCGCCTTCGCGCCCTCGAGTATCGACCCGCCCATGGCGGCACCACCGCTGTGATCGTTCTCGCTCTCGCGCGCGGTGAGGGCCAGGAGCGCCCCCAGGGCCGCCAGCAGGGCGACCGCTGACACCACGAGCATGGAGGGCACGCCAAGACGCAACACCAGCAGGCGCGTGATCAGGGGCCCTACGATGGCACCGGCCATACCGCCGAAGGCGATGAACGGAAACACGAGCCTTGCCTGCACGCTTCGGTACACGTCGGCCATGAAGCTCCAGAAGAGCGAGACGACGAACAGGTTGAACACGCTCACCCAGACGAAGAACACCCTGCCAAGCGCCACCGCGCCGATCCGGTCCTGGGCGACGAAGACGGGAACGAAGCCGATGAGGCAGACGATGAAGGTGACGTAGCTGCCGATGAGCACGCGCTTGCGCGGAAAGCGCGAGACCAGCCAGCCGAAGACGGGAGTGAGCGCCAGCATCACCACGAAGGTGATCGTATAGAAGAGGGGCAGCGAGGACGACCCGGCGGCGCCGACGAGCTGGTCGCGCACGGGCCTCAGGACGTAGTAGGAAACCAGCACCAGGAAGAAGGCGATGATCGAGAGCGCCAGGGTGATTCCCTTGCTCCGAACGGCGTACGGACTTGCGTTCACGGTGGCCGGGGGTCCGGTGGAGGCTGGGAAAGCCTAGCACGGCCATCCGGATCCATTCAGGGTCGTCAAGAGACATCCGTTGTCGCGGAGCAGGAAGTAAAAGACAATGGCCGGGACGATGATCGGCGCCTGCCGTCATCCCCGTATCCGCGGCGTGTCCCCACGCCACGATCCCGCGAGAAAAGCATGTCGTTCCGTTCCGCTTCCCTGCTCGCTTGTGCCCTGGCCTGTGCCATCGCCGCTCCCTCCGCGCTCGCTGCGAATCCCCAGAAGCCACCTGTCGTCCACGTCGACCCCGAATCGGCGAAATTGCCGCCGGAACGCGTGAAGGCGACTGTCGAGGCTTATAAGCAATGGCTCGACGCCGCCGAGGCACGCGACGCCGCGCCGGCGATCGTCACCGCCGTGATCGTCGACGACAAGGTCGTCTACGAGCGAGCCATCGGCTACGCGAACGCGAAGACGAAAGAGCCCGCCACGCCGGAGACGGTCTTCCGCCTGGCGTCGCTTTCGAAAGCCTTTGCGACTGGTGTCACCGCAGTCCTGGTCCGTGCCGGGTTCCTGAGCTGGGACACCAAGCTCATCGACACCATCCCGTACTTCAAGCTCAAGGACATGCAGGCGGCCCAGCAGGCGACCGTGCGCGACATCCTCGGGCAACGCCTGGGCCTGCCGCGCAACACCTACGACGCCATGCTGGAAGCCGACGCGCCGTACGAGGAACTGGTGCGCAAGCTCGACGAGGTCGACCTCTCGTGCAAGGTCGGCGAGTGCTACGGCTACCAGAACGTCGCCTTCAGCATGATCGGCGACGTCATCTACGCCGAGACGGGCGATTATTTCTTTCGACAGGTGGAGCGCCGCATCTTTGCTCCATTGGGCATGAACACGGCCAGCTACGGTCGCGACGCCCTCGAAGCCAGCAAGAGCTGGGCACGCCCGCATCGTGGCGGCCCGCATAACTGGATTCCCTACGAACCCAACGACAGCTATTACCGGGTCGCTCCCGCCGCCGGCGTGAACGCCAGCCTGCGCGACATGGAGCAATGGCTGATGGCTCAGATGGGTGGCCGCCCCGATGTGCTGCCCACCCCGTTGCTCGACGTGCTGCACGCCCCGGAAGTGTCCACGCCCTCGGAAGAGCGTTCCCAGCCCTGGCGCCGCGCGCGCGTCACCGACGCGCACTATGCGCTGGGCTGGCGCGTGTTCAAGTACGCCAACGAAGACCTCATCTACCACGCGGGTGCCGTCTCGGGTTATCGCACGATGATCGGCTTCTTCCCCAAGTACCACGCTGGCGTGGTCACGATGTGGAACGCACCGGGCCCGGTTCCTGCCGGCCTCATGCCGATGGTGTTCGACAGCCTCCTCGGGTTGCCGCACGTGGATTGGGCGGGCGTCGAAGGCTCAGTGCATGCTGCCCCCGTGGCGAAGGCGGCACCGGCGAAGGCCGCCTCCAAGGGCAAGGCGCCTGCGAAGAAGGCGGCCGCCAAGCCGTCGAAGAAGAAGAAACCCTGACCCATCGGCAGGAGCGCGCTCCTGCGAGAGGCGACATGAAAACGGCCCCGATGGGGCCGTTTCCTTTTGCATCGATGGTGCGGGATTACCTGCCGAGGTTGAACTGCAACCGGCGACGCAGGGTCACGGTCATCGGTTCGCCGTTGCGGGTGGCCGGCTTGTACTCCCAGCGGCTCACCGCGTCGATCGCCGAGCGATCGAACACGTGCTTCGGCTGCGCATCCACCACCGTCACGTTGGCGACCGTGCCATCGGTGCCCACCGTGAGTTCGACGTCGACCCAGCCTTCCTGGTTCGCGCGCATGGCGGCGGTCGGATAACGCGGGCTCACCTGGCGGATCAGCACGGCGTCGCTGATGGCTTCCGCATCGGCGGCAGCGGGACGCGGCGCGGCGGCGACCGGACGGGCAGC
>DATNJP010000020.1:0-8842 GCA_035603855.1 Luteibacter sp.
CGTATCGCCGGGATGCACGGAAATGCGTGCCTGGGCGACGACGGGACCACCGTCCAGTTCGGCGGTCACGAAATGCACGCTGGCGCCATGCTCGGTATCCCCGGCCTCCAGGCAGCGGCGATGCGTGTGCAGGCCGCGGTACTTCGGCAACAGCGAGGGATGCACGTTGATCGCGCGTCCTTCCCACGCCGCGACGACCGCCGCATCGACGATCCGCATGTAACCGGCGAGCACGAGCAGGTCGGCGCCGCTATCGGCGATGCGCCCGAACAGGGCCGCGTCGAAGTCGGCGCGGCTCGGGTAATCCTTTGGATTCAGCGCCAGCGTGGAGATGCCCGCGGCGGTCGCGATGTCCAGCGCACCGGCGTGCGCCTTGTCGCTGCCGACGAGGGTGAACTCGACGGGCAGCCGTCCGGCATCGCGGGCGGCGATAAGCGCGGCGAGATTGCTGCCGCGCCCTGAAGCGAGCGCGGCGATGCGTAAACGGCGTTCCACGAATCGATCAGGCGATGTGGACGCGCTCGTCGCCAGAGGCGGCGACGACCGAGCCGATTACCCAGGTGTCCAGACCGTGGGCGGACAGCAGCGCCTTCGCGGCGTCGACCTGGTCGCCCGGGAGAAGCACCGTGAAGCCAATGCCGCAGTTGAACGTGCGCCACATTTCCTCGCGCGCGACGTTGCCTTCGCGCTGCAGCCACTGGAACACGGGCGGCAGTTCCCACGACGACGCGTCGATCGACAGGCCGAGACCGTCGGGCACGACGCGGATGATGTTTTCCTTCAGGCCACCACCGGTGATGTGCGCCATGCCATGCACATCGACCTTGGCGATCAGCTCGAGCATCGGCTTGACGTAGATGGTCGTCGGCGCCATCAGCGCGTCGACCAGCTTCACGCCACCCACCTCGCTGTCGAGCGGCGCACCTGCGCGCTCGAGGATGCGGCGGATCAGCGAATAGCCGTTCGAATGCGGACCGGAAGAGGCCACGCCGAGGATGACGTCGCCCGCGACGATCGACGAGCCGTCGTTCATCGCCGACTTTTCGACCGCGCCGACGGTGAAGCCGGCGAGATCGTATTCGCCGGGCGGATACATGTCGGGCATTTCGGCGGTTTCGCCACCGATCAGCGCGCAGCCGGCCAGTTCGCAGCCGCGCGCGATGCCGCCGACAACGGCGGCGGCCGTGTCGACGTCGAGCTTGCCGGTGGCGAAGTAATCGAGGAAGAACAGCGGTTCGGCACCCTGCACGAGGACGTCGTTGACGCACATGCCGACCAGGTCGATGCCGATCGTGTCATGGCGGCCGAGCTGCTGGGCGAGCTTGAGCTTGGTGCCCACGCCGTCGGTGCCGGAAACCAGCACCGGCTCCTTGTAACGGCCGGACAGGTCGAACAGGCCGCCGAAGCCGCCGAGTCCGCCCATCACCTCGGGCCGGAAGGTCCGCTTGACCATGGGCTTGATGCGCTCGACGAGCGCATTGCCAGCGTCGATGTCGACGCCTGCGTCGCGATAGGTGAGGGAGCCCTGGTCGGAGGACATAAGCGGTTCCGGCGCGTATTGGAAACCGTGCATGATAGCAGCAAGCGACCCTTCGGCCTTGTCCTCCACGCCCTCTGGATGGACGCCATGGCAAGGTTTGGGCAGACTTCCTGTCTTCACAGAGCGATGCCACGACCATGCGCCCAGCCCGTTTCCTCGTCTTATGGATGCTCCTCGTCGCGGCTTGCCTCGGCACCGCCGTGGCGCAGACGTCGATCTACACGGTGACGGTGCCGGTGGCCGATACCAGCGCCGCGGTGCGCGACCAGGCGTTCGCCACCGGCCTTACCCAGGTGCTGGCACGCGCCACCAATGGCGCCGATCCGCGCAGCAAGCCTGGCTACGCCGATGCGATGAAGCAGCCGGGTGGACTGGTCCAGCAATACCAGTACGCCCGCACGGGCGGGGCCAATGGCGCGCCGCTGAGCCTGGACATCGTCTTCGACCCCGGCGCGATCCGCCGCGTGCTGGCCGTAGGCGATGCCGCCGCGGCGGCGCCCAAGGCGCCCGTGCTGGTCATCGCGCGCGATAACGCCGGCAAGCTGCTCGGCCAGCAGGACCTCGTGGCGCTGGCGCAGATGGCGGATACGCGCGGCTACCAGATCGTCGTGCCCAAGGGCGATTCGATGCCCGACCCCGCGGCCATCGCCAATGGCGATCCGGCCGCCGTGGCCGCGGTCGCGCGCCAGTACAACACCGCGGTCGTGCTGGTCGGCAAGATCGGCGACGACCAGACCGACTGGACCCTGGTCTCGGCCGGCCGGACCAGCAACTGGAAGGACAGTGGCGAGGCCCGGGCCACGCTGCTGGCCAACGGCGCGAACGCCATGGCCGACAAGCTCGACCGGCAGTTCGCCGCTACCCAGGGCGGCAGTTCCAGCGGCAAGATCTGGGTCACGGGACTGCGTTCCGCGGCGGATTACGCCGGCCTGCTGGCGACCTTCCAGAACGATCCCTCGGTGAAGACGGTGGCTCCGCTGAGCGCCAGCGCCGACGGGGTGATGCTCAATGTCGCCGCCAGCGCACCGCTGGCGCGCCTCGTGGCAGGTTATGCGGCGGGGGGCCACATTCTTGCCGCGGACGCCCATGACGGCGCCGATCTGGGCGTTCGCTGGGTTCCCTGACGCCGCAACATTCGCCCGACGGGGGCCGATCCGCGACAATCGCGTCACCTCCGCCACGGGACGATGGCGGTGTAGCCCTTATGCCGAACCCTGGACCCGCATGACCCACGACACTTCGCGCCGCTGGCAGATGCTCGCGATCACCGCTGTCATCATCTTCGTGATCTGGCTGCTCGCCCCGGTCCTGATGCCGTTCGCCATCGCCGCCATGCTCGCGTACCTGGGTGATCCGCTGGCCGACCGCCTGCAACGGCTGGGCATGGGCCGCACCTGGGCGGTGAGCATCGTGTTCACGGTGATCTCGCTGGTCTTCGTCGGCGTGGTGCTGTTGCTCATCCCGCTTATCCAGCACCAGTTCGAGAATCTCGCCGAAAACCTGCCGCGCTACGTCGACTGGGTGCGCGGCACGGCCCTGCCGTGGATCCAGACGCGCCTGCGCCTCGACCCCAACGTGTTCGACACCGATCGCCTGCTGGCTACGATCCGCGAGCACATCGGTTCGGTCGGCAGCATTGCCGCCAAGGCGTTCACCAAGGTCACCCAATCGGGCATGGGCGTGGTCACCTGGCTGACCAATGCCGTGCTGATTCCCGTCGTGGCGTTCTACCTGCTGCGCGACTGGGACACGATGATCGCGCACATCCGGCGCATGCTGCCGCGCTCGATCGAGCCCACGGTGGTACGCCTGTCGCGTGAGTCGGACCAGGTGCTCGGTGCCTTCGTCCGCGGCCAGTTGCTGGTGATGCTGGCCCTCGGCGTGTTCTACGGCCTGGGCCTGACCGTGGTCGGCATCTCCATCGGTCCGCTGATCGGCATGGTCGCCGGCCTGCTCAGCTTCGTTCCCTACCTGGGTTTCATGATCGGTTTCGTCGCCGCCATGATTGCCGCGCTGGTGCAATACGGCGACTGGACCCACGTCATCCTCGTCGCGGTGGTCTTCACCATCGGACAGCTGCTGGAAGGCTATGTGCTGGTTCCGCGCCTGGTCGGCGGCAAGATCGGGCTGCATCCCGTGGCCGTGATCTTCGCGGTGCTGGCAGGCGGTCACCTGTTCGGCTTCCTCGGCGTGCTGCTGGCCCTGCCTGCCGCGTCGGTGGTCGTCGTGCTGCTGCGCTATGGCTTCGCGCGCTACCGCGAGAGCGACCTGTACATGGAAACGCCCTCCGGGACACCCGCGGAGCAGCTGGAAGTCGATGTGGACGTCGACGTCGCCGTGACCCCGCGGCGTGACGATCCGCCGTTGCCGGGCGACGGGCATCCATGACGACCCAGCTTCCCCTCGCGCTGCGCTGGCCGCGGCGCCAGCGTTTCGAGCATTTCCACCCCGGCGAGAATGCCGTCGCCGTCGAAGCCGTGCGAGCCGCGGCCACGAACGCGGCGGCACCCTGGGTGTTCGTGGCGGGTCCGTTGGGCAGTGGCCGAACGCACCTGTTGATCGCCGCCTGCCAGGCAGCCATCGACGCCGGGCGCACGGCGCAGTACCTGCCACTGGCGGGCCTGCGCGGATCGCGCGCCGCCGCGATTCGCGGCATGGCGGGCAGTGACGTGCTCGTCATCGACGACATCGACTCCATCGCGGGCGAGAGCGACGCGGAGCACGCGCTGTTCGACACCTTCAATCGCTATCGCGCGGAAGCCGGCACGCTGCTGTTTTCCGCGGCCGGGGCACCCGTGTCGCTGGACATCGCCTTGCCCGACCTGCGTTCGCGCCTCGGCTCGCTGACCCAGGCGATGCTCAAGCCGCTCGGTGATGCCGAGCGCCGCAACGTCCTCCGCGACCAGGCCGCGGCGCGCGGCATAGAACTCGACGACGTCGTGCTGGACTGGTTGTTCGCCCACCATGCGCGCGACCTCGGCACGCTGCTCGATCTGCTGGACACGCTGGACCGTGCGTCACTCGCCGCCCAGCGACGAGTGACGGTTCCCTTCCTGCGCAACCTGCTCAGGAACGACTGAGCCTGTCGGGCCGGCGAGTCGGTACGGTCTGGAGCAGTTCCTTGTGCTCCGGATCGTTGTTGCGCACGCCATACACGCGAAGCACGGCTTCGTCGGTATCGTGTTCCACGATGAGGTAGGTGCGCTGCGAGGCCGAGCCGCTCAGGAAGACGGGAATCGGGCCGATGCTCCGGTAGTGCCCGAGATGCTGGTGGAAGTGGCCGGCGAATACCGCCACGACATCCGAATTCATGATCGAGCGCACGAACTCGACGTTGATCTTGTCGGGGTCGTGCATGTGGACGACCGCGAAATCGTAAGCCCGGTCCGCCGGCGTGCCGAAGGGCGGTACGGTCAGGTTGGCCGTCAGCATGTTCTCCAGCCAGGGCACCGGCGACTCGATGTCGTACCGGGCCGGCAGGATGCCTTCCGTCGTGTCGAACGAGACCGTGTAGCGGGGGTGGTTATGAAGCTGCACGTTGAAGACGCGGTCGAGGCCCGGCGCACGGAACGCATAGGCCAGGCTGCCCACGTGGCGCGTGCCGAACGTGGTGCCCTGCCTCGCATAGTCGAACGACACGACGCCTTGCTTGCTGGTCACGTGGCGGACGATGTCGTTGATGCTGTCGCGGGCGCAGCCATTGTTGTAGCAGCCCTCGCCATTGTCCCGGCGGATGTTGTTCTCGTAGTCGTGGTTGCCGAGCCCGATATGGACGTTGTCGCCAAGTATCTTCAGCATCCGTCCCATCACCTCGCGCTGATCGCCGTGCCCGTAGGCCGTGATGTCGCCGTTGATGAAGACGGGGATGTCCTGTCCCTGGCGGGCGGCGCGATAGGCCACGATGCTGCGGTATTGCTCTTCGATCAGCGCTTGCGACCGTGCATCGCGATCGGCGTCATCCTGGGGAACGTGCGTATCGCTTTCGGGCGTCCAGGGGTACTGCGGATCGGACGTGACGATCATCGTGCGTACCTCGGCCATGGCCGCGGGAGTGATGCAGCACGATGCGATGGCGAGCGTAAGCGCGGCCGATAAGCGGCCGAAGGGGAAGGTGGGAGTTGGCACGGGGGTTTTCCTTGTCCGTCGTGGGGGAAAGCGAACGTCCAGTTCGCAGGCGACAGACTAGGAGCCGGAGCCCACGCGCGTATGTAGGCGCATGGGCCGGATGGCGGTGGGGGAACTTCCCACACCGCTGCGCGGATTAGACGCCGAGCAGGCGCGGCGTCGCGTTGGCGCTGATCACTTCCGTCATCGCGGCAGCCACCTTGTGGTTGGCGGCGATGATGTTGCCACTCTCGGGCAGGCCTTCGCGGCCGGCGAAGTCGCCATAGACGCCACCCGCCTCGCGCACGAGCAGGGCGCCCGCGGCGATATCCCAGATGTTGAGGCCCGGCTCGAAGAAGCCGTCCACGCGGCCCGCCGCCACATAGGCGAGATCGAGCGCGGCGGAACCCATGCGACGGATGTCTTCGGCTTCCTTGAGCAGCGCGGCGGTCATCGACAGCTGCGACTCGAGGTGATTGCGTGCACGGTAGGGATAACCGGTCGCGATCAGTGCGCCCGCGATGCCTTCGCGCTTGCTGACACGGATACGGCGGTCGTTGAGGTACGCACCGTCACCCTTGCTGGCGGTGAAGAGCTCGTCGCGAAGCGGGTCGAACACCACGCCATAGACGGGCTCACCCTTCTCGACGAGGGCGATGGACACGCAGAAGTGCGGGATGCCGCGCAAGTAATTGTGGGTGCCATCGAGCGGGTCGATGACCCACACCAGGGGACCCTTGCCGGTCTGGCCGGACTCCTCACCGAGGATGGCGTGCGTGGGGTAGGCGCGACGGAGCTCCTTGACGATCTCGGCTTCGGCGAGGCGATCGACCTCGGAGGCGAAGTCCATCCGCTGCTTCTCGACGACCGCGAGGCCTTCGATGCGATTCATGTAGCGCAGGATGATGTTTCCTGCGGAGCGCGCGGCGCGCGCCGCGACGTTGACGGCGGGTCTTGGCATGAGGGTCGGCTTGGCAAAAGAACAGGGGAGGCGGTCGAAAGCCGCGTCGGCCGCGGAGTTTACCACCCCGTCGCGTCTCGCCCAAGTCATTGCCGTTGTAGACTTTCCGGTCCTTCCATCAGCCGTCCCGCCGCCCATGGCCCTTTCCGAGCTTCACGACCGCCTCCGTTTCGTCCTCGTCCGCACCTCGCACTCGGGGAATATCGGCTCGGCGGCCCGCGCGATGCGCACGATGGGCTTCGACCGGCTGACCCTGGTCGCGCCACACCGCTTTCCCGATCCCGAGGCCACCGCCCTGGCCGCCGGAGCGGACGACGTGCTCGGCAACGCGGCCATCCACGAGGATCTCGTCGCCGGCCTCGCGGGCGCGACATTCTCCCTGGGCCTGTCGGCACGCCGCCGAGGCGTGAACCTGCCGGAACTGGATCCCCGCGAAGGCGCCGCACAGGCGATCGCCGCCGCTCGTCGCGGCGAGCAGGTGGCACTGGTGTTCGGCAACGAGCGCACGGGTCTGGAGAACGACGAACTGGCCCGCTGCCATGCCATGGTGCGCATCCCGAGCGTTGACGATTTCAGTTCGTTGAACCTGTCGCAGGCGGTGCAGGTCGTGGCGTACGAATTGCGCACCGCGCTCCTGGCGGAGGAAGCGAGCACGCCGGCACCGGCCGAGCTCGATCCGGACGAAGTACCGGCGGATGCGGAACAACTGGAGCGTTTCTTCACCCACCTGGGCCAGACGCTGGACGACATCGAGTTCCACAAGGGCCGCTCACCGACGACGATCATGTTGAAACTGCGCAAGCTCTTCCTGCGCGCGCGCCCGGAACTCCGCGAACTACGCATCCTGCACGGCATCCTGGCCGACGCCCAGCGCATGGCGGAACTGGCGCACAAGAACGATTGAGCGTCTCGGAGTGTTTGCGCTCGTAAGTGGCGCGAAGCCCTCGTCCGCCCCTGTGGGAGCCGCTTCAGCGGCGAACCCTCAGTGTCTCGACCGGGCGAATGAGGCATTGAAGTGATCAAACCGAGCGGTAACCGCCCGCGCCGTTCGACGCAAAGCCTCCTTCGCAACAACCACTCCCGAGGCTTCGCCGCTGAAGCGGCTCCCACAGGGACAGCCGACGTGCTCGCGGTGAGGGTGCCGCCCGGCGGCCCCGACCACGTACGAGCGCGAATGCGAGGCCGAACGGCGAGCCCCCCAAAAAAGTCCTCAAGTAAGCCGATCAATCAACTCGAGCGCATTGGCAACCGGCTTGCCGTTCGAGAAGCACGCCTTCACCAGCGCATTGACCTGCGCCAACGAAGGACGATGGCTGCGGAAGCGATCCAGCGTCTGCGGTTTGGCGCGTGCCGACGGAGATGAGTCGTTGCCGGCGTAGAAGCGGTTCTCGCCCATCTGCGTTCGTGTCGCCAGTTGCATCTCGACGCCCGGCGACTGCGGTGAGACCACGATGTTGTCGTGGATCGCCGTGCTGGTCGGCACGCCTTGCCAGCTCGTCGCCTTGAAGACGGTCACCTGCGCGCCTGCTATCGGCTTCTCGGGGATGATGATGATGTTGTTGTAGATCTGACTGCCATCCACCGGGCCTGAGATGCGCAGTGCCGCGCTGTCGGTCTTGCGCAATGCGTCGTTGATGCTGACGTTGAAGCGCACGATTGTGCCCGTGTTGCCGATCGCGCCCGCGCTGCGGCCGTCGTTGCAGACCAGGGCCATGCCGCCCACGTTGTCGTGGCTGTAGTTGTACTGGATGATCGTGTTTCGGCAATGGAAGTCGGCGTCGAAGCCCTGGCCATCCGCGAAGGCCTTGTGGTCGCTCACTTCGTTGTACTGGATCACCGTATTGTCGCAGTCGAACGGCCAGATGCCGGCCGCTGCCTCACCGCGCGGCAGAGCGCCACAACGGCTCACCGTGTTGTGTTCGACCAGCGCGCCATCGCAGCCCTTGACCAGGATGCAGTCGCCCGGCACCTCGCTGAGACGATTGCCCCGCACGACCACGCCCGTGGCCAGTCCGTTGGATCGGCTGCCTGCGCCGAGGAACAGGATGCCGTCGCGCTGGCTGCGTTCAATGGTGTTGTCGACGATCGTGAGGCCCGCGTGGTGCGTGGCGCGGGACTTACCCTTCACCTCCACGAGGATCGCGCTGCCGCCGCCTTCCTTCTTGACCGGAGAGCCGTTGACGTCATGTACCTGCAACCCCTGCAGCACGATGCCGTGGACGATGCCGAAATCCTGG